>JBAUIQ010000108.1:0-2979 GCA_049683075.1 Pacificimonas sp. | reverse complement strand
ACCTGACGCTGTTCACGGGCGAGCGGAACACCTGCTCCAGGCCCGTGTTCGGCCTGATCGACTGCTGCCGCGGCAAGTCGTTCCCTCTCATTCCGGGCGCGAGCCTGCTCGTTTCGCTCGGCTGCGACAGCGCCGAAGTCGAGCTGCACCAGAAAGACAGCCAGGGCCTCTGCGCCTATGTCGGCAGCTATTGCTCGGCCAAGACGCTCGGCATCTGCACCAAGAAACGCAAGGCCTATTGCTGCTTCGAGTCCAAGCTCTCCCGCATCCTGCAGGAACAGGGCCGCCCGCAGATCAGCAAGCCCTGGGACAAGCCGAAGCCAGAGACCTGCGACGGGTTCACAGCGGAAGAGTTCGCGCAGCTCGATCTGAGCCGCATGGATTTCTCCGAAGTCTATGCCGAGTTCACCGCCGCCGCGCGCCTCCCCGAAGAACTCGAGACCGTCGAGGCCATGCGCGCCAAGATCATCCGCTATTACGACACGAACGGAGGCTGAACATGCCCATCCCTGCCGCGGCGGCAGTGCCATTCATCGTCTTGTTGCTGGCATCGTGTTTTGGTGCTGCAGAGCCTGCGCGTGCTGCGAGCGGACTTGTCGATACGCCGGACGGCGCAGATCGTTTCTACTGTCAGGAACGCAAGCTCGGTGACTGGTTCTATTGCGCTGAGCCCATTCCGCCCGAGAAACCCGAGCCCGTACAACCGGCCGCAGCGGTATCGCTGCCTGCTGTGAAACAGTTGGAACTGGTCACCGACCAGCTGCGTGAGCTGAAAGCGTTGGCGATACTCGAGCCGACCACGGAGAATGTCGCCGCTTATATCCGCTTCCAGCGTGAGCAGCTCGACCGCGCCAGTCTGTTCTCGGATGTCTGGCAGCGCGCCGTGTGGCAGACGCCCGAGCTCGACTACACGCTGCAGCGACCCATTGGCACGGTCGCCAAGCGCGACTGGCTCGACCGGCGCAAAGCGGACCGCAACACAGCCCTCGACACTCTCGGCGATCGCTATGGCCTGTTCTACTTCTTCGCGCAGAGCTGCGGTGCCTGCTCGGTCATGTCTCCCATCGTCAAGTCGGTCGCGGACCGGCACGGCATCACCGTTCGCGCCATCTCCAGCGACGGCGGCCCCTCTCCTGTCTTCCCCAACTACCGCGTCGAGACATCCGAACGCACCAGGCTCGGCCTCGCTGACGACCGCACCACGCCCGCCGTCGTCCTCTTCGACAGCCAGACCCAGACCCCCATCCCCATCGGCTACGGCATCATCGCCGCCGACGACCTCACCGCCCGCATCTACACCCTAACCAAACTGGACCCCGGTCATGACTTCTAGTGCGAGCCGCAGTGTCTGCGACACAGACTTTTTTTGGCGCAACGCGCCAGCGCGGTTTCTATCCTCTGCGGTCGTTGCCGCTGCACTTCTACCGATGGCTGCGCCCCCTGCCGTCTTTGAGGCCAAGGCTTCCGTCGGTTCGAGGATGGACTCGTTTCTGGACGACGCCAATGTCGCCGCCAACGTCACCGGACCGACAGCGTTCGAAGGGCAGTCCGCAGGCTATTATTCTCTCGGCAATGTCTGGAGCCGCTTTCCGCAGAAGCGTATCAATCCGGTCAATCTGCAATTGCCGTCTGCGCGCGCGGGCTGCGGCGGTATCGATATCTTCGGCGGCTCTTTCTCGTTTATCAATTCCGACGAGATCATCGCCATGCTGAAGGCGACCGCGAACAATGCCATCGGCTTTGCCTTCTCGCTGGCGATCGACACGGTCTGTCCCGAGTGCAACAAGATCATGCAGGAGTTCAGCCAGAAGGCTCAGCTCATGAACAATTTCTCGATGTCGAGCTGCGAGATGGCGCAAGGGCTGGTCGGAGGTCTCTGGCCGCAGGGCGATCTCGCCGACAAGGCCATCTGCGAGGCCATCGGCAACAAACAGGGCATCTTCACCGACGCCGCCGCCGCCAAACATGGCTGCGGCAACAAGGGAGAAAGATCAGGCACCCTGGCCGCCGCAGATGCCGAATGGGACGACGTCAACTCCGGCGTCCCGCGCAACTTCACCTGGCACGCGATCCGGAAGTCAGACCTGTTCCAGAAGGCCGATGGCACGCTTGATGTCGAACTCGCCGAATATGTCATGACCCTCGTCGGCACGATCATCTATATTCCGCCCGGCAGCGGCGACGCGGCACGCGGACGTTACGACCCCATCCCTGGCGACGCGTCTTCGGAACTGGTCAGCGCACTTCTCGATGGAACGACGGCCAGCGACGTCCAGATCCTCAAATGCCCCGCCGCCGATATCGACGCCTGTCTCGATCCCACGACGCAAAGTCTCGATATCGCGCCCGCGAACGCCCTCCGCCCGCGCATCGCTGCGCTGCTGGACTCCATGGCGGCAAAGATCGTCAGCGACGAGCCGCTGTCCAATCCGGAAAAGGCACTCCTTCAAACCGCATCAATCCCACTCTACAAGATCCTGACTGTGCAGGCGGCCTATAGCCGCGGGTTCGCGGTTGATGATCGCGCAACTCTGGCCGAGCTCGCCGCCATCGACCTGCTTTATCTCGTTCTTGAAGACCTGATGGCAGAGGTCAGCAGGGCACGCGGCGCGTTCGAGGCCGCCGACCGTTACAAGATCGACAATTGGCGCGCCGGAATCGACCGCGTCCGTGCCGAACTTGGCGCGCGCAAGGCCGCTACCAACACCAAGGTCGCCGTCGTCCTGCAGATTATCGAGAAGACGCGCTATCTCGAGGGCGTTCTCGCCGCGCAAATGTCGCCCGGCATGTCCGCTGCACTCGACTGGTCGCGCGGCGTTGGCGCGCGCGGGCTCAACTGATGGAAGTCGAAGTGTTCACGGTCGGCGGTGGCGACTATATCGTCAATGCCTTCAACGCCGTCGCTGCCTGGACCGGCGCGGGCGGCTATGAAAGCCTTATTCGCGTGACGCTCGTTCTCGCTTTCGCCATGGTCATGGC
>JBAUIQ010000107.1:0-3615 GCA_049683075.1 Pacificimonas sp. | reverse complement strand
GCCTTCTCGCGCTCCGCGCCCGCTACATTGGTGCGAAGCTCATACTCAACGAAATAGACGAACTTCGGCGCGATTGCCTCGCCGAAAGCTATCGGGGTGCCGCCATCCATGGCATCGACGGCGCTGAGATCGACGAACTGTTGGATCCGAGGATCCAGCCATCAGTCGTCCTGATGAACCCGCCTTTCGCACGATCGTTGGCGCGGGGCGTCGATCGACATGCCGCCACGCGGCATGTCGCCTCGGCATTTCGCAGACTGCGGCACGGCGGCCGTCTCGTTGCGATCCTGCCGCACAGCTGGAGTGTCGATAAGCTGAACCTACAGACCAGCGAGATGACATTATTGGCCAGCATCGGCATCGGTGGCGGTTTCCTGAAGCACGGCACGTCAGTCGACACGCGTCTCGTTGTCGTCGATAAGTCCGAGCGCCACATCGATCCGATTTGCGCCGACGTGGACTGCTTTGACGCGCTTGGCGCTTATATCGACCGAATTGCACCGCGTGAGAGCGGTATAGGTCGACATAAGGCAGAACCAAGGGCGACGGTCCGATCCGCGCCGCTTCTTGGCGGCCTTCGCAAGCGCATGCCGGTCCAGCCGGTCACGGCTGCCGCGACAGCGCGAACCGAGACCGTGCCGCTCGACTACCGGGTTCTGCAAGAGCCCGCGCCGGTCGGCGATCAGGTCGGCATCTACCTTCCCTATCGCCCAAGCCGGGTCGAGATCGACGGCGCGACCCCTCATCCGACCGATCTTGTTGAGTCCATCGCCATGGGTTCGGTCGCCGCGCCGATCCCTTCCCACGAACCTCTGATCTCGAAAGCGCTTGTTGAAAGCGGCGCACTCTCCACCGCCCAGCTCGAGACGCTGATCTATGCCGGCAATGCCTTCGAACGCGATCTTCCGGGGCGGTCTATCGCGATCGACGAAGGCTGCGCGCTCGCCCCAGCGGGCGATGATGACCACAGCGGCAATCTCTATCGCTGCGGCTATTTCCTCGGTGACGGTACCGGGGCCGGGAAGGGCCGCCAGATCGCCGCTGTCATCATGGACCAGTGGCTTCGCGGCAAGCGCCGCCACATCTGGCTCACCAAGAACGAGACATTGCTGGAAGACGCGCGCCGCGACTGGACCGCGCTCGGCGGCGTCGGTCTGGACATCCAGTCGCTGTCCGCCTGGAAACTGGGCGAGCCGGTCCACGTGGGCGAAGGCATCCTCTTCTTAACCTACCCAACGCTGCGATCCGGACGCGAGACCACCACCCGGCTGGAGCAGATCCTGGCTTGGGCCAATCAGCCCCAGTCGTCACCGGCAAACGATCTTGATGGTGCGTCCACGGATGATACCAAGGACTTTGACGGCGTGATCGCCTTCGACGAGTCCCATGCGATGGCGAACGCGGCGGGTGGCGAAAATGGTCGCGGCAAGGTCAAAGGCTCACTGCAGGGCGTGACAGGCGTCCGCCTGCAGAACCTCCTTCCGCGTGCCCGCGTCCTCTATGCCTCGGCCACCGGTGCGTCCGACGTCAACAACCTCGCCTATGCCTGCAGGCTCGGACTCTGGGGACCGGAAACCGCGTTCGTCACACGCGAGCGGTTCGTCGAGGACATCCGCAAGGGCGGCATCGCTGCCATGGAGCTCGTAGCGCGCGATCTGAAGTCGCTTGGGCTCTACACGGCGCGTGCGCTGTCGTTCGCCGGTGTCGAATATGACGTTCTCGCGCACGACCTCACGGAAGCGCAGATTCGTA
This sequence comes from Pacificimonas sp., assembly GCA_049683075.1. Classification (GTDB taxonomy): domain Bacteria; phylum Pseudomonadota; class Alphaproteobacteria; order Sphingomonadales; family Sphingomonadaceae; genus Pacificimonas. The sequence continues at coordinate 1,863 of JBAUIQ010000107.1, read as the reverse complement.
TCTACGACGCCTATGCGGACGCCTGGGAGATTATCCACAACAATCTAGATGCCGCGCTCGAAGCGGCGAACGTCGTCGACGGGATGACCGGCGACACCCTAAACAGCGGCGCGAAGGCCGCCGCAAAATCGGTGTTCGAAGGCACCAAGCAGCGCTTCTTCGGTCAGTTGCTCCTGGCGATGAAATTGCCGAGCCTGATCCCGGCCATCGAACAGGATCTGGAAACCGAGAATAGAGTCGTCATTCAGGTGGTCTAGACCGCCGAGGCCATGCTCAACCGCCAGCTGGAGACCATGACCGCCGAGGAACGTGAAAATCTCGACCTTGAGCTCAGCCCGCGCGAATATGTCGTCGATTATCTCGCGAAGAGCTTCCCGGTCCAGATGATGCAGATCTACAAGGACGAGAACGATCAGGTCCGCTCGCAACCGCTGCATGACGAGGAGGGCAGGCCGGTCGTCTGCCGTTCGGCCGAAGCGGCGCGGGACGAGCTTATCGAAAAACTATGCGCCATGCCTGCCATCGGCACCGCGCTCGACGCCATTATCGCGCGCTTCGGCACGGACGCTGTGGCCGAGGTCACCGGTCGCACCCGGCGTCTGGTTCCCACGGAAGATGGCGGCCAGCGGGTCGAGCGCCGGTCGAACAAGGCCAATATACATGAGACCACTGCGTTTATGGACGGCGACAAGCGCATATTGATTTTCTCGGACGCTGGCGGCACCGGCCGCAGCTATCATGCCGATCTGACCGCCAGGAACCAGCAGCGCCGCATCCATTACCTGCTCGAACCGGGCTGGCGTGCGGATGCCGCCATTCAAGGGCTGGGCCGCACGCACCGGACCTGCCAGGCGTCCGCGCCGCTGTTCCGGCCGGTCACGACCGACGTGAAAGGCGAACGGCGGTTTATCTCCACAATCGCCCGGCGGCTCGACAGTCTCGGCGCCCTTACGCGCGGCCAACGCCAGACCGGCGGACAGAATCTGTTCGATCCCGCTGATAATCTCGAATCTCACTATGCAAAGGATGCACTCACGCGTTGGTTCCAGCTGCTCGCCAGCGGCAAGCTCACCGCGATCGGCATCGATGCGTTCGAAGCCAAGGCAGGCCTGAAGCTCCGCGATGAAAGCGGCTGCCTCAACGAAGACCTGCCGCCCATCCAGCGCTGGCTCAACCGCATCCTCGCTTTTCCCATCGCGCTGCAGAACGCCATCTTCGACGAGTATATCGGGCTCGTCGAAGCGAGGATCGCGGCCGCACGCGACGCTGGAACCCTCGATATCGGCGTCGAGACCTTCCCGGTCGACGATTACGAGGTCGTCGCGGACCGCTGCATCCGCACCGATGCGAGCGGCGCGACCACGCATCTTCTGACGCTCGACATCGTCCACCACATCCGGCCCGCCACTCTCGATCATCTCATCTCGGTGCACGGCGACAGCGGCAAGATGATGCGCAATGTCAGGTCCGGAAACCTCGCCTTCGTCGTTCCGGCCTCGACGTTCACGAGCGACGATGGCGATCCCATCCCGCGCGTGAAGCTGATCCAGCCCAGTCAGCATCGCTATATGACGGTTGAAGACTTCGAAGATACGGTCTGGACGGACGCCGAACCGGACAAGTTCCGGCGCGACTGGACGGCCGAATGCGCCAGACTTGCGGCGACGCCGAAAACCGAGACGGTTCATATGGCAAGCGGCCTGCTGCTCCCCGTCTGGGACAAGCTCCCGCGCGACTGGATGCGGGTGACGCGGATCGTCGCCAAGGCTGACGGCAAGGCGGTCCTCGGCCGCGAAATCCCGGCGATCGCCATTCCGGAACTCGCCAAGGCGTTCGATATCGACATCGATAGCGAGCCAAATG
>JBAUIQ010000106.1:0-3063 GCA_049683075.1 Pacificimonas sp. | reverse complement strand
CCCCTACGCAACGACCGCGCCGGGCATCTTTGCCGTCGGCGACGTGCGGTCGGGTTCGGTAAAGCGCGTCGCCTCGGGCGTCGGAGAAGGCTCGGTTGTCGTTCAGGCGATTCACAAATATCTCGCGCCCGACGATCCGGAGGCCGGGGCCTGAAGCAGCTCCAGATCGGCCCAGATCGGCAGGTGATCGCTAGCACGCTTTGCGGTTGGCGATTTGTGGACACCGCAATCGGTCAGGTGGATCGATTCTGAGTAGATGATCCGATCCAGCTCAAGCGTCGGTCTGCGTGTGTGAAAGCTGGGGCCGCACGGCGCGATGCGATACTGGCCGGGCACCGTAGGGATCGCCGCTCGCCGTCCCCAGTTCCAGTCGTTCGTGTCGCCCATCAAGATAGTCGGCATGACGGGACGAGGCGCGAGGATTTCAAGAAGCTGCGCGACCTGCCGCTGCCGATAAAGGCCACTTAGGTCGAGGTGCATGCCGACGATGCGCATCGGGCCGAGGCCGATGTCGACTTCGGCGAGGACGGCACCGCGAGGTTCGAAGGCCTCCAGATGAAGCGGCTCGGCGTGCAGGATGGTCGCCCCTTCACGCACAAGGATGGCGTTGCCGTGCCAACCGATCGATTTCGGCCGGAGGTTCACACCGACATGTTTGTAATCACCTGCGCCCTCAACCAGCAGCCCGGCATCGACGACCGCGCGACGTTCGAAGAAACGACGGTCCGCCTCCTGCAGCGCAACAATGTCCGCGTCGATTTCGGCGATAACGTCAAGGATCCGCGAGGGCCGTCGCCGCCTGTCAAGCCCGACCCCCTTGTGGATGTTGTAGCTGGCGACGCGGAACATGTGTCGGGAACGCGCGTCGCGGGCTTTGGGTGCGTCAACCGACCTGCGCGCGGTGCATGAGATACGCATCGGCAAGGACGAGCGCCATCATGGCTTCGGCAACCGGGACCGCGCGAATGCCGACGCATGGGTCGTGGCGACCCTTGGTGCTGATCGTAGTCGCGTTGCCGTCGGTATCCACCGTTTCGACGGGCGACAGGATGGAACTGGTGGGTTTCAGCGCGATGCGCGCCACCACCTGCTGCCCCGTCGAAATGCCGCCTGCGGTCCCGCCCGCGTGATTCGCCTCGAAAATCGGCGGGTCGCCCTCATGCGCGCCAGGACGCATCGGGTCGGCGTTTTGCTCGCCGGAGAGCCGCGCCGCCGCGAAGCCGTCGCCGATTTCCATGCCCTTCACGGCGTTGATCGACATCATTGCCGCGCCGAGTTCGCTGTCTAGCTTGGCGTAGACGGGGCTGCCCCAACCGGCCGGCACACCGTCGGCAAGGACTTCGACCACCGCGCCGAGCGAAGACCCAGCCTTGCGCGCGGCATCGAGCTTCTCTTCCCAACGCTTCGCGGCATCGGGGTCCGCGCACCAGAATGCGTTGTTGCCAATCTCAGCGGCGTTGAAGCGGGTGACGCGGTCACCGCCCAACTCGACGACATGGCCGAGAATGCCAACCTGCGGAATGACCTTTCGCGCGATCGCCGCGGCCGCGACCCTGGCCGCCGTTTCACGCGCCGACGATCGCCCGCCGCCCCGATAATCGCGTAGGCCGTATTTCGCGTCATAGGCGTAGTCGGCGTGACCGGGCCGGTATGCCCGCGCGATGTCGCCATAATCCTTCGATCGCTGGTCGACATTTTCGATCATCAGGCTGATCGGCGTGCCGGTCGTCTGGCCCTCGAACGTGCCGGACAGAATTTTCACCTGGTCAGGCTCGCGCCGCTGTGTCGTGAAGCGCGACTGCCCCGGTTTTCGGGCGTCGAGATATGGCTGGATGTCGGCTTCGGTCAGGCCGAGGCCCGGCGGGCAGCCGTCGATGACGACACCCAGAGCGGGACCATGGGACTCGCCCCATGTGGTGAAGCGGAAGAGGCGGCCGAAGCTGTTGAAGGACATGGCCGCGTTGTTTGGCGCGGGATGCTGGGCAGGTAAACTCCCGGGCGGATGACTTGGTGGCTTTAGCCGTCCTGCCGCTCGAAGAGGGCGCGGTAATGCTGCGTGCGGGTGACGCGAAGACCAGCGAGACCGGCACGATCGACGGCACGCTGCCAGCCGGTATATTCCTCGAGGCTGAGGCCGTAGCGCTTACAGGCCTCGTCCGTCGTTAAGAGGCCGCCCTTGACGGCGGCAACGACCTCGGCCTTTCGGCGCACGACCCAGCGGCGGGTCGAGGAGGGTGGCAGGTCGTCGACGGTCAGCGGCTCGCCGAGAGGGCCGATGACCGAAGCCGGGCGGAAATCATGGTCTTGTATCATGCGGTCTTCAGAACCCCCAAGGTCTGCCACGTCAAAATGATCGGTCATGTCGGCAGCGGCAAAATCGTCCATGTCGTCCCTATGCCTGGGCAGCCCTAACATCTGACTAATTCGGTCGGTAAATTCGTTCGAAAAGATCGTAAATTTCTAGAGTTAAGTTCATGTTGACGTTAGTTACCACCATCTTGACGGCAGTTCCGCGCAGTGGTTCAGGTCCGGTGCGACGATCGTCAACGCAGTATCCCCGAAGCGGTGGACGCTGGCGAAGTCTGCAAGAAATGCTACATGAACGCGATGTCCATTGACCTGCAGCTTTCAGGCCCGCCAGCGAAGCGGCGCGTGGTCGTCGCCATGTCCGGTGGCGTCGATTCTTCCGTGGTGGCGGCGCTCGTTGCAGAGGCGGGCTATGAGACGATCGGCGTCACGCTACAGCTCTACGATCATGGTGCGGCCATTGAGAAGGCAGGCTCTTGCTGCGCCGGGAGTGACATCCATGATGCGCGACGCGTCGCGGACCGGCTAGGCATCGCGCATTATGTGCTCGATTATGAGACCGCGTTTCGGGACAGCGTGATCGATGATTTCGCCGATGCCTATGCGCGCGGGGAAACACCCATTCCGTGCGTCCGCTGCAATCAGACAGTGAAGTTTCGCGACCTTTTGACAGTCGCGAAGGATCTGGGCGCGGACGCTCTGGCGACCGGCCATTATGTGCAGCGCGTGGAGACGGAGACCGGCGCCGAACTGCAC
>JBAUIQ010000105.1:0-7327 GCA_049683075.1 Pacificimonas sp. | reverse complement strand
GTCCGGACTCGATGAGAATGAGGCGTTCGCACAGGCGAACCGCTTCTCCGGTACGCCCGTCGTCATCGCCGCCGATGGCCGCGTCCTGACCGGCTACCGCCCCGCCGACCAGCTGAAAGCTTTTCTCGAAGGAGACGCAAAATGAAATTAGAGACCGAACAAAAGGTGAATATCCTGCGCGTGTCGACCGCCGCTATCGCCATTCTTGCCTCGACCGCCGCCTGCACAACGCTCGGCTCGAACGTCTCCGGCGATTTCTCCTGCAAGGCTCCCGGCGGCATGTGCGCGCCGCTGCCCGCAATCGACGACGCGGCCCTTGCGGATATGAATGTGCAAACGGGTCCGGAAGCGCACGTCCCGGATCCACAGACGCCAGACCGTCCAGTGCCTGATGGCCTGGTCGCTCGCACCGGCGAACGCATCCTGCGCATCGTCATTCCATCCCATGTCGATCGCCGCGGCGTCCTCCACGAGGCGGCGGTGCTGCACAAAGTCGTCGAACGGCAGGGATGGGCGACTGACGAAAGCGGCCATGCGGGCGGGTTTCGGTCGCGGCTCGCCGATCATCTGCGGGCCGCCAACTTGACCGTCCCCTCTGCGGAAACCGCCGTCCACGGCGCATCCAGTGAGGCATCAGTTTCAACCAGTTTCTCTTCAGCGGCGCGCATTACCGCTCCTTCCCCGCGCGCCGCTGTTGCCGGAGCGTCCGCTCCGGAGATCGGGGGTGGGGGTCAGCACCCCTCCCCCCGATCACGGCCTTCGGCCGAGCCTTCTCTCGAACACAGGATCAGCTCGACGTTTCCATCGGCAAGCGCTTTGGCCGCGGCAGCGCCTGGTGCGATCCGGGAACGGCGGCGCGCGGACCTCGCGAATATCCTTCGCGATGCGCTACCTGCGGACGGCTTGGAGGACGGCGATCCCATAGCCACCCGCGCGCCGCAGAACCTGTTGCCACGATCCCTGCCCGCGCTGTCACTCAATGACGAGCAAGCAGAGATCGTAGCGCGAAAGCAGGCAGGGTTTGACGCCGCGAAGCTGGCGGAAGCTGCCACGCGACTCGATGAAATGACGGACAGCGTCATTTCCGATCTCGAGAAGCCGACCCGGAGCGATGCGACCGGCGCGATGTCGCCCGCGTTTCCGCGCGCGCCGATCACGGGAGAGCCGCAATGAGCTTTTCCGCAAAGACATTTGGCGCGCGCCTGAGCGGTGCGCTCTTTGGCGATGGCGATGACGGCGATGCGGCGCGTCCCGCGCTGGCGCTCGACATGCTGTCGGATTATCTGCCCTATCGCTATTTCGACGCTGAGCGCGGGCTGTTCCTGAACTCCGCTTCATCGGGATTTGTGCTCGCTGCCGCGCCGCTTGTCGGTGCCGACGAACGCACCGGCGAGATTCTCGGACAGTTCTTCTCCGAAGGTATGCCATCAGGCGCGTGCCTGCAGATCATCAACCTGCAAAGCCCGCGCATCGGACGCCTTCTTGCGCCTTGGTTTCAGCCGCGTTTTCTGAAGGGCGGTGTCTATGAGCGCATGGCGGCGGCGCGCGTGAAGGCGTTCTCCGACATGGTCTGGGAAAGCGGCTCGGCGGACGCGCCCTTTCACGCCCGGCATTTCCAGCTGTTCATCTCGGTCGGTCTGCCGGAAGCGAGCTCTTCGAGCGCGGACAATCTCATCGCCTGCCGCGAAGGGCTTCTCGGCGCGCTGCGCTCGCTCGATATTCCCGTGCGTTTCGCCGGACCGGAAGACATCATCGCGCTTGTCGATGACCTGACATCTCCCACGACCGCGCCGAGCGATGACGAGCTTGCCTATAACAAATACGACCCGCTCGACCGGCAGATGATCCGCCGCGACATCGCCCTCGAAGTCCGCGCCGACCGCATGATCCTCGAAACCGAACGCTTCCGGGCGACGGGAGCGGAAGTGGACGGCGTATCGGAGATCGGCGAAATCTATCCCGACCGGTTCGACGTTCGTCATTTTGGCGTGCGGTCGATGCCGGAACGCTGGGCACCCTGGGAATGCGCGCGGCTTATCGGCGATCTCTTTACCGACAAGCTCCGCTTCCCCTGCCCCGCCGCGACCATGCTCTGCCTTGTCTATCCCGATCAAGACGGCGCTTCTGCAAAGGCCGGCATGAAGTTCATGCGCAAGACCTCCCTCGCGGAAGGCCGCTCGGCACGCTTCCTCCCCAACATTGGCAAGCAGGCCGCCGAATGGTCCCATGTGAAAGCCGAGCTCGGCGAAGGCCGCCGCCTGGTCGAGCTATTCTATGGCCTGACGGCATATTCTCCGGACGGGATGGGCGACCGCAATGAACGCACCATTCGCTCGATCTACAAATCCGCGGGCTGGGACCTGTCAGACGAACGCTTTCTGCAAATCCAGGGGCTTCTGGCAGCAATGCCGCTGACGCTGGCCGATGGGCTTGCGATCGATATGAAGCGGCTGAAGCGGCTGCGTACCATGCTCTCGACGACGGCGGCGAACATTGCACCCCTCCAGGGTGAGTATCTCGGCAGCGGCGTGCCGCACATGCTTCTCATCGGCAGGCGCGGGCAGCCCTTTTTCTGGTCGCCGTTCGAGAACGGTGCCGGCAATCACAATGTCGCCATCTGCGGCAAGTCGGGCTCGGGCAAGTCGGTGTTGCTGCAGGAACTCTGCGCCGCCATGCGCGGCGCGGGTGCGGACGTGGTGGTCATCGACGACGGGCGTTCGTTCGAGCACTCGGCACGCCTGCAAGGCGGCGACTTCATCGAGTTCACGCTGAAGTCAGGCTTCTGCCTCAATCCCTTCTCCATGGTCGACGAGGCGCGCGCGGCGAGCGACGATGATTACCGTCTTGATTGCCTCACCATGATCAAGGGCATCGTCGGCCAGATGGCGCGGCATATCGGGACGCTCGACGATACCGAACGCGGACTGATCGACGCCGCCGTCGGCAGCGTATGGGAGACCGCGGCGCGCGCGGGCTCGATAGACGCGGTCGCGTCCGCCCTGTCCGAGGCGGACAGCCCGCTGGCCGCCGATCTCGCCATCGCGCTCAGTCCGTTCCGGTCTTCGGGAACCTATGGCGGCTTCTTCAACGGTGAGGCGACACTCAAACTGAAGAGCGCATTCACCGTTTTCGAGATGTCGGATCTTTCGAGCCGCGAAGAACTGCGCTCCGTGGTTCTGTCGGCCGTCATGTTCATGACCAGCCAGGCCATGACGCAGGGGCCGCGCGATCGCCGCAAATTGCTGCTCATCGACGAGGCCTGGTCGATGCTGCGCGGCGGGTCGATGGGCGACTTTGTCGAGACCTATGCCCGCACCTGTAGGAAATATGGCGGCGCGCTCGCCACCGCGACCCAGTCGCTCAACGACTATTACAAATCGGACGGCGCGACCGCCGCGCTCGAAAACTCCGACTGGATGCTGGTCCTCCAGCAGAAGCCGGAGACCATAGCGGATTTCAGGAAGAACGACCGGCTCGACATGGACGAGCGCACCGAGGGCCTGATCCGGTCCCTGAAGCGCAACGGCACGGAATATAGCGAAGTCTTCATCAAGGGACCGGACGTCCAAGCCGTCGGAAGGCTCGTTCTCGATCCCTTCTCCGCGACTGTCTTCTCCTCGTCCCCCGCCGTCTTCGCCGAGATCGAAGCGCGGCAGGCCGCAGGCGCGACGATGACCGAAGCCATCGACGCGGTTGCCAGTCGCACTGGTGAACATCCGAAAGAGGGAAAAGGCACATGATCAAAGGTCTTGGAGATCCAGGCGGTTTGGCGTGCTGGTATCGGGAACGCTGCATCTCGCCAAGTGGGAGAGGCCCGCAGCGTCTCGCCAGCTGCTTTCGCGTCCTCGGCTGGAGCGCGACCAACATGCTCATTGTTCTCGGGCTCCCCGCTCTGCTCTTCCTCGCCATCACGGGGTTCAGTTTCGAACTGACGTTGCTGCAGATCGACAACCTGACAGACCGGTTCGCCGAAGCGGAATCGCACCGGCGCGCAGCGTTTGTGGGTGAGTGCCGCCTTGCCGCCGCATGCGCTTTTGCCATGGTCTGCCTGCTGCGCTGGCCCGGCCTCGTGCGCGCGAAAGGCGGAGGTGCGCGATGATCGGCATCAACTCGAGGGGCCTGCCAACAAATGGAGCGTCAGACGCCTCCAGCTCGGCAGACGCTGAAGTCATGCCGCTCAAGGTCGGGACGCTTCTGACAATGGCAATCTCGGTCGCCGCGCTGCTCTGGGCGGGCTGGGCCACGATCACGCTCATGGACGTCCGGGATCGGCGGATTGTGACGGTCGGCCTCGCGGATCTGATGGCCGATTTCATCGAGGTTGAATCGCGGAGCGTTGGTGACCCCGAAACCACGAAGATGCGGACGGTCGAGTATCTCGCCGCCGTGGACCGCGCCGTCGCGGAACTCGCTGACGACGGCACGACGGTGCTCGTTGCCGAAGCGGTGATCTCCGACACCGCGCCCGACTATACCGGCAGGGTTCGCGCCCGGATCGCCGCCGATCTCGAAGGAGAAACGCGATGACCCTGAGCGACCAGATGCCGACAAGGGAAACGCAGTCAAAACCTGCATCGCGCGGACAGCGCTGGCTGCTGATCGCGATCGCGGCCACCATCGCGCTCGGCTGCGCGGCGCTCTCCAGCTGGTCCGACCGGCACCTCTTCGTCATCAACGCGAGCGCGTCGCTCCCCAACTGGGCCTACTGGATCGACCGCATGGGTCACCCCGTGGTCGGCTCCCATGTCGCGTTCCTGCCTCCCCGCAATGATCTGGTCACGGTTCATTTCGGTTCGACGCCGCCGGTCTTCGTGAAGCTGGTCTACGGCGTGGCGGGCGATGTGGTCACCCGGTCGGGTCGCTCCCTGTTTGTCAACGACAGGCCCGTCGGGGTCGCCAAACCAACAAGCCGGACCGGCATGACTCTTACGGCGGCAAGCAGCGGATTGATTCCTGCTGGCTGCGTCTATGCCGGGACACCGCACCCCGACAGCTTCGATAGCCGCTATGCCGAGATCGGCCTTGTCTGCGCGAACCGCATCGTCGGCACCGCGAGGCCAATCCTGTGAGGTCTCAGGTCATCCTCCTCACCGGGCTTCTCACGGCGTCCATTGCCATGTTTGCTGCCGCGAAAGCATCGGCAGCCGATTACGGCGTTCGCGGCGAAGTCTTTCCGGTCGTGGAATCCGACCTCCTCGGCACCATCGAGACCCGCCTGCACACCATGCAGGCGTCGGGAAAGATCGACGAGGTCAATCGCAAGCTGGCCGCGCGCACGACCGCCAAGGTCAAGCGTCCGCCCCGTGTCGAGAGCATCGGTACGGCAACCGAAACGCGGGTCTGGACCTTCGACCCGTCGATCACCGCGCCAGAAAACATTTTCGATAACCGGGGCATGCTGATCGTCGCGCGCGGCACGCGCGTTAATCCGCTCGACCATGTCCCACTGAGGCAGGCGCTCGTATTCCTCGACGGCGACGATCCCGCACAGGTCGCATGGGCGGGCACACAAGACGTGAACGCGAAACTCATACTGATCGGCGGCTCGCCATTCGACCGTATGAAGGCGGCGCAGCGGCGCTTCTATTTCGACCAGGGCGGCAAACTCGCCTCCCATTTCGGCATCCGCGCCGTCCCCGCCACCGTCGAACAGCAGGGCAGGACACTGCGTGTCTCTGAAATTTTGTTAGCCGCTGAAGGAGCCAGCCAATGACCATCGAACATCCAGATCGCGAACCGGTCGATCTGCGCCGCCTCCGCCACCTGTCGGCATTTCTCATGTTCGCCTCGGCGGTCCTCGCCTGTTTCCCACGCGCGCTCGCGGAACTGCACCCTTGGCTGGTGCTGGCCGTCCCTATCGCCTGCGCCGCGTCGGCGACACTCGGCTGGCGCTACTGGCGCACGCTCAAAAGCCAAAACATCGATGGCGGGAACGCGCGATGACCTCTTTTGGAAGTCTTCCACGCGTCCTGATCATGCTGATCATTGCTGCAGGCCTGCTAGCGCTCCCACAGACGCCCGCCGCCGCTGGCGGCCCTGGGAAGTGTACCGGTAGTTTTGTCAATCCGATCACGGATGTGTGCTGGTCGTGCCTGTTTCCTCTGTCGGTGGGCGGCCTCAAGATCTGGCCGTCCAATCGCCCGGACACCGACAATCCCGACCTGCCCGTCTGCGCCTGCGGCGTCCGGCCCGGCCTTGCCATCGGCTTCTGGGAGCCGGTGCGGCTGGCGGACGTGTCGATGAAGCCATGGTGCTTCGTCAATCTGGGCGGGATGAAACTCGATCCGGGGTTCGACATCGGCTTCAAGTCGATGTCGGGACCGTCGGCGGTCGGCGGTGCCAGCCAATATGCCAGCCAGTGGCACGTGCACTGGTACATGTATCCGCTTCTCTACTGGATGGAGATCGTGACGGACTTCCTGTGCCTGTCGCCGGGATCGATCGACCTTCTCTACGTCACCGAGCTCGATCCCTTGTGGCAGGATTCCGAGCTGACGACGCTTATCAATCCGGAAGCCGTGCTGTTCTCGAACCCGGCGGCGCTCGCCGCCTGCGCGGCGGACTGCGTCGCCGCGACCGCGAAGCTCCCGTCCGACAAGCTGTTCTGGTGTGCAGGATGCCAGGGCGGCATGTATCCGATGAACGGCAACGTGTCGGCGACGATCGGCCATGTGCAGGCCTCGCGGCTCGCGCTCTCCCGGTTCGCCTACAAGTCGCATCGCCAGCTCGCATCCTGGGGGACGATGGGCAAGAAAGGTCTTTGCGGCAAATACCCGATGCCGGTGATGCGCAAGCAGCAATACCGCTTTCAGGCCGTCAATCCCAACCCCGCGACCAGCGGACGCCACGCCTGCCCGCCCATCGGCGCCTCGACGACATTCAACAGCGCCGGGATGGTCTACCCTGCCATCGGCGAGGACATGGGCTATCTTGTCTGGCGCAAGCGCAACTGCTGCGCGCTATGAGGCTGATCCCGCTCCTTCTCGGCTCTTTGGGCGTTGCGCTCGTAGCGCTCGCCATCGCCATGGCGAGCGCGGCGCAGACCGCGCCGAATATCGACCTCGCCAAGGTGCGCGCCCGCGCGAACGTGTACGCAGAGGATGCCGCCGCATTTGCGGAAACGGTAACAAAGCGCGGCGACGCCCTGCGCGAGGACGCCGCCAACGTTGGAGTCAAAGCGCAGGCAAGCCGAGACCGCTATGCTGACCGATTGGCAACGACCGCAGACGGCGCTGATAGCGACACTGCCGACCCTACATTCAATTTTGACCGACTAATCGTCGACGCCTCGGCTGCCGAAAAGGCATCGTTCGGGGAAGCGCCGCAC
>JBAUIQ010000104.1:0-16861 GCA_049683075.1 Pacificimonas sp. | reverse complement strand
CCCTACGCCTCTTCAGGTGCCTACATCGATCGGATGTCGGATTATTGCGGCTCGTGCAAATATGACGTGCGCAAGAAAACCGGCGAGGGCGCGTGCCCGTTCAACAGTCTCTATTGGGATTTTCTCGACCGAAACCGCGACAAGCTCGGCGACAACCGCCGCCTGACCTTCACCTACAAAACCTGGGACAAGATGAGCGAAACAAAGCGCGACACCTATCGCGACAGCGCAAGGGCGTTTTTAAAAACGCTCTAGGCGCGCCACTTCCCCAGCTCAATCCACCGGACCAGAGGCTTCATCGGAAAAATCCACGCGATGCCGAGGATGATCCAAATCGGCGTCTGAACGAAGACGTGAAGGTCCGCGATCATCGGGAACAGGCCGATCACGAGCACGACATAAGCGAAGATCAGGAGGATCATCGCGATGACGCCCAGAGGTTTTCGAAGTTTCGGATCGTCGGTCATGTCCGTCGATATAGGGATGACGGCGTCGCAATCATATCGAGCGGTTCGTCCCAGGGGTCGGTCGGCAGCATGTCGACGATCTGGCTGTCCCAGGCAAGACCGATGGCAATGCAGTCCCCCTCGGCCCGTCTTGCTCTCAAATAGCGGTCGAAATGCCCCTGACCCTGTCCGATCCGATCGCCTGCTGTCGTCGCGCCCACCAGGGGCACGAGTATCAGGTCGGGAGTTTCGAGCGCCATAGCTGCTTTGGGCTGCGCGACACCGAAAGGTCCCAATTCTCGCACGTCGCCGACGCGCCGATATGTCATGGCCGCCCCGCGATCCGCAAACCACGGCAGCAGCACATCACGAGGCGCAAGACGTTCGATGGCCCCCGGATCGATTTCGTTTCCCATCGGCGCGTAGCTTCCGAGGAGCGTGCAGGACATGACCGCATCCTTGATCCTGCTCGCAAGCGCCGCCGCGGCATTGACGCGCTCGGCAGATGACAGACTTGCAACCTCCGCCGCTCGCGCGGCACGCAAGTCGCGCCGAATCCTGTCTTTTTCAGAAAGATGGGGTGACGGAACCGCCATGGTCGTTAGCTGCTTGATCCTCTGACGCCAAAAGCATCAGGTGGGCGCCATGTACGTCGGGGCAAGACCCCGGGCAGGGACGGCTCCCTAGGAAATCTTATCGCCTCAGGGATGTTTGCAAATGCTCGTGCCGGGCAGTGTCCGTCCGGAAAGCATCTAGGCGCAGACGCCTCATCCCTCAAGGGCGGCCACGACGCGTTCGACCCGTTCGGCTGCGTCAAGGACGAGCTGCGCCGCCTCATCCGAGCCGCTATCCGCGGGCGCAGCTGGGACGGCGCCGCCTTTCAGCTCCGCATAATCATCCGCCAACATGATCGCGCTCATCAGGAGAAGCCGCGCTTCGGGCAGGTGCCCCAGCTGTTCGGACAGGCGCTTTGCCTTCGCATCCACGACGGCGGCCAACTGGCCCAGCGTTGCCTCTTCGCCGTCCTTGCACGCCAGGGGATAGGAGCGGCCGCCGACGTCGACCCGGATCTGACCCATCAGGCGTTTGCCTCGGCATTCCCGATAAGATCGTCGAGTCGCGACGAAACGGCTTCGCTTTCCTCCAGAAGGCGGCGATGTTTCAGCGCAAGAAGGTCGCGCTCGGCCTGCAACTTCTGCGTCGCGCCCTCGTCAGTCGCCGACGGTCGATTTCCGAGCGTTTCCAGACGGCTCAGCGCCGCGTCCAGACGAGCGCGCGCTTCGCTCAGGCTAGATGTCGCCATGTCTTCGAAAATCCGTCCCTGACAGCCCCTTGGCCGCAGCTTGTAAGACGGCGTCTCACGATTCGTCAAATGCGGGTCGGACGTGTCGGCGTCACGGCTGTTGACGCCCGCCGCGCCCCCTAGCAAGTAGCGCCGCAGATGCCCCGCGCGACCGGTCGCGGCGGCGGGTTCGACATCCCCGCGAACCAGTTTTTGACGAAGGGTCGCCTCCTCTCGTGACAGCGCCGACACATGACGATCTCGCCAACGCCATCCGCGCGCTGTCGATGGATGCCGTACAGGCCGCGAACAGCGGTCATCCGGGCATGCCGATGGGCATGGCGGACGCCGCGACGGTGCTTTTCACAAAGCATCTGAAATATGACCCGAGCCAGCCCGGCTGGGCCGACCGCGACCGCTTCGTCCTCAGTGCGGGCCACGGCTCGATGCTGATTTACAGTCTCCTCCATCTTACCGGCTATGCCCGGCCGACGATGGAGGACATCCGGAACTTCCGGCAGCTGGGCAGCCCTTGCGCCGGGCATCCGGAAAACTTCCTTCTCGATGGCGTCGAGGCGACGACCGGCCCCTTGGGGCAGGGCTTCGCCATGGCCGTCGGCATGGCGATGGCGGAGCGGCACCTGAACGCCCGCTTCGGCGATGCGCTCGTCGATCATCGCACCTGGGTCGTCGCGGGCGACGGCTGCCTGATGGAGGGCATCAATCACGAGGCAGTCGGCCTTGCCGGGCACCTGAAGCTCGGCCGCCTGAACGTGATCTGGGACGATAACCGCATCACCATTGACGGGCCGACCGATCTGTCGACCAGCGAGGACATCAAGGCGCGCTACTCTGCATCCGGCTGGCACGTTGCCGAATGCGATGGCCATGACGCCGAGGCGCTCGATGCAGCGATGAAGGCCGCCAAGGCCGACCCGCGCCCCAGTCTGATCGCCGCGCGCACTGTCATCGGCTATGGTGCCCCGACGAAGCAAGGCACCGCCGCCACACACGGCGCGCCGCTCGGCCCGGACGAGATTGCCGGCACCCGTGACGCGCTCGGCTGGGACGCGGAGCCTTTCGTCGTCCCGGACGCAATCTTGTCAACGTGGCACGACGCAGGCGCGCGCGGCACGGAGTTGCGAGAGGCATGGGACCGCAAGGCTGAGAAGCAAGACAATCATGCGGACTTCGTCGATGCTATGGCGGGCGACCTGCCGGATCGGCTCGAAAAAGACATTGAGGCGCACATCGCCGCGCTGATCGATAATCCGGTGAAGGAAGCCACGCGCAAATCGAGCGAAAACACGCTCGCCGTCATCAACAAGGCTCTGCCGACCACCATCGGTGGCTCGGCGGACCTCACTGGTTCCAACAACACGCGGGCAGGGGGTCTGGAAGTCCTGAATGCCGACGCGCCCGGCGGCCGCTATGTCTTCTACGGCATTCGCGAATTCGGCATGGCCGCCGCGATGAATGGCATGGCGCTGCATGGCGGCATCATTCCTTATGGCGGCACGTTCCTCATCTTCTCCGACTATTCACGTCCCGCCATCCGGCTCGCGGCGCTACAAGAGGTTCGGGCGATTCACGTCCTGACGCACGACTCCATCGGGCTTGGCGAAGACGGCCCGACGCACCAGCCCGTCGAGCAGGTGATGACCCTCCGCGCCATTCCGAACCTAAACGTCTTTCGCCCTGCCGATTCTGTCGAAACAGCGGAATGCTGGGCGCTCGCGCTGGAAACGAAGGAGACGCCGTCCGCGCTCGCGCTGACGCGTCAAGGCTTGCCGCAGGTCCGGACCGAGGGCGTCATCGGCAACCTCTCATCCCGCGGCGCCTATCGTTTGAAGGCCGCCGCCGCCGACCGCCGGGTGATTTTCCTGGCCACCGGCTCTGAAGTCCATCTCGCCGTCGAGGCTGCCAAAGTTCTGGAAGCCGAAGGCGTCGGTTGCGATGTCATCTCCATGCCCTGCTGGGAACTGTTCGAACAGCAGGACGCCACCTATCGTGAAGACATTCTGCCGAACGTCGATCCGTCGAAAATACTCCGCGTTTCCATAGAGGCAGGCGTGACGCTCGGCTGGGGGCACTACACGATGACGAACGGCCTCAACATCGGCCTCGACCGCTTCGGTGCCTCGGCTCCGGCAAGCGATCTTTTCGAGAAATTCGGCTTTACGACGGACGCCGTCGTCAAGCGCGTGCGTGACAAACTGAACAACGGTTAGAAGGACTTAAGACCCATGGCGACCAAGGTATCGATCAACGGATTCGGCCGCATCGGCCGCCTCGTGGCCCGCGCGCTTCTGGAGCGCACCGATCATGATTTCGAGCTCGTCGCCATCAACGACCTCGCCGATGCGAAGGCGAACGCGCTCCTCTTCCAGTACGATTCCACTCATGGTCGCTATCCGGGCGAGGTCAGCGCGTCCGACGACAGCATCACCGTCGATGGCAAGACGATCAAGGTCACGTCGGAACGCGATCCCGGCAACCTGCCGCACAAGAATATGGGCGTCGAACTCGTCCTCGAATGCACTGGCTTCTTCCAGTCGCACGACGCGGCCAAGCCGCACATCGACGCCGGTGCCAAGCGCGTCCTGATTTCGGCCCCGGCAAAGAACGTCACGAAGACGATCGTCTATGGCGTCAATCACAATAGCCTGACCGCCGAAGACGTTATCGTTTCGAACGCCAGCTGCACGACGAACTGTCTCGCGCCGGTTGCCAAGGTGATGCACGATACGGTTGGCATCGAGCGCGGCTTCATGACGACGATTCACAGCTATACGAACGATCAGCGTATGCTCGACCAGATGCATTCCGACATGCGCCGTGCCCGTGGCGGCGCTCAGAACATGATCCCGACGACAACCGGCGCCGCCCGCGCCGTCGGCCTTGTCCTGCCGGAACTGAACGGCAAGCTCGACGGCTCCTCGGTCCGCGTGCCGACCCCGAATGTCAGCCTGATCGACCTCGTTTTCACGCCGCAGCGCGATACCAGTGCAGACGAGCTCAACAAGGCGCTCAAGGCGGCGGCGTACGGCCCGATGAAGGACGTCCTCGACTACACCGATCAGCCGCTCGTCTCCTCGGATTTCAATCATTATCCGGCGTCGTCCACTGTCGACAGCCTTGAGACGTCGGTGATGGAGGGCAAGCTGGCGCGCGTCGTCAGCTGGTATGACAATGAGTGGGGCTTCTCGAACCGCATGATCGACACTGCCAAGGTCATGGCGGCACTGTAAGTCTTATGGCGGCGTTCCGGACCCTCGACGATCTAGCGGACGACCTGACTGGGAAGACCGTCTTAGTCCGGTGCGACCTGAATGTCCCCGTACAGAATGGCGATGTCAGCGACGACACGCGGCTGCGCGCGCATATCCCGACGCTAACCGAGCTGGCGGATCGCGGCGCGAAAGTGCTCGTCCTGTCGCATTTCGGACGTCCGACGGGGCAGGATCCGATGCTCAGCCTGTCGCCGATCTCTAGTGCGCTGGAAAAGGTGATCGGGCGCACCGTGGCCTTCATCACAGATACTTACGGTGCAGCGGCCGAACAGTTCGTGGCGATGATGGTTCCGGGCGAAATCGCGGTTCTCGAAAATACCCGGTTCGAAGAGGGCGAGACAAAGAACGATCACGACATGGCCGCTCAGGTCGCAAAGCTCGGTGATATCTTCGTCGGCGACGCCTTTTCCGCATCGCACCGCGCGCATGTTTCGACCGAAGGTGTTGCCCGGTTACTTCCGGCCTATGCGGGCCGGGCGATGCAGGCCGAGCTTGATGCTCTCGATGCCGCTCTCGGCAATCCGGAACATCCTGTGGCCGCCGTCGTCGGCGGCGCAAAAGTGTCGACCAAACTCGATGTCCTTCAGCATCTAGTGGCAAAGGTCGACCATCTCATCATCGGCGGCGGCATGGCAAACACCTTCCTCGCCGCGCGTGGCATCGATGTCGGCAAGAGCCTCTGCGAGCACGATCTGGCTGAGACGGCTCTTGCGATCTTGACGGCCGCCGACACGCACAATTGCACCGTTCATCTGCCATATGACGCGGTGGTGGCGCGTTCATTCGCCGCAAACGCTGATAATCGCGTCGTTAATGTTCACGAAGTCGACGCAGAGGAAATGATCCTCGACATCGGGCCCGCTGCCGTCGAGGCGCTCGCGGATGTCCTAAAGAACTGCAAGACGCTCGTCTGGAACGGCCCGCTCGGCGCATTCGAGACACTGCCATTCGACGCCGCCACCGTGTCGCTTGCCAAAACGGCGGCCGCGCTGACACGCGACGGTAGCTTGATCAGCGTCGCGGGTGGCGGAGACACCGTTGCCGCCCTCAACCATGCGGGCGTCGCGGACGATTTTACGTTCGTTTCGACGGCGGGCGGCGCGTTTCTCGAGTGGATGGAGGGCAAGGCCCTTCCCGGTGTGGACGTCTTGCGCGCGTAGAACGGCCCCGCGTGACCCTCAACGATGCTCGGGATTTGGCCAACCGGGCTTGCATCCCGCGCCCCACGCGCTCCGCACGTTGCCGATAGCTGGAATACCGCCAGCATCCTTCAGCATCCGCGCCATGTGAAGCAGGTTGAACGTCATGAAAGTCGTGTTTCTCTGGGTGAATTGATTGTCGAAGCCTGCCCGGCTGCCATCTTCGAGTTCATCGCCATAGGACGGACCGGGTCCCGCTTCTCCCAGCCAGCCACAATCGGCCTGCGGCGGGATAGTGTAGCCGATATGCTGTAGCGCGTATAGAATGTCCCGTCCCACATGCTTTATGCCGTCCTCGTTACCGGTCACGACGCATCCCCCGACCTTCCCATAGAACCGGTACTGGCCCTTTTCGTTGGTTTCGCCGCTGTGGGCGTAGAGACGCTCGATCAGTAGCTGAGCCTGCGAGCTTTTTTCGCCCAGCCAGATCGGCGAGCCCACGACCAAGATGTCCGCGCCGATGATGTCCCTTTTCAGTGTGTTCCAGTCGTCCTCAGCGAAACCATGCTCGGTCATGTCGGGATAGATGCCCGGCGCGATTTCATGATCGACAAGGCGGATGCGCGTCACGGAGACGCCCAGCCTCGTCATGATCTCGTCCGGAACGTCGAGCAGCGTGTCCGTATGTGACGCTTCCGGAGACGACGTGAGCGTACAGTTGACGAAAACGGCCTTAAGATCGCTGAAATCGAGTTCGCAGTCATCACAAAGCTGTTTTTGTAACTCGTTCAGCATGTCTGTTCGCCTCTCGTTGCCGCTTTGGATGGCATTCGTTAGAGGCACGCCCATAGTTACGAACACCGGAAAACGGGACCCAGATCTCATGTATGATGTGAAAATGATGGCGCAAATCGTCGGCGGCGCCGGCTTCATCGCGGCGCTGGACCAGTCGGGCGGATCGACGCCGAAGGCGCTCGCCGGATACGGCGTTGAGGATAGCGCTTGGTCGAACGACGATGAAATGTTCGGCCTCATTCACGAGATGCGTTCCCGGATCGTCACCGCGCCGTCTTTTACCGGCCAGAAGGTTCTCGGCGCGATCCTGTTCGAGAAGACGATGGATGGCGAGGCGAACGGCAAGCCTGTCCCGACGCTTCTCTGGGATCGCGGCGTCGTGCCGTTCCTGAAGGTCGACAAGGGTCTTGAGGACGAGGCCGACGGCGTCCAGCTGATGAAGGAAAACCCAGGCCTCGAAGACCTCTGCGACCGCGCCAACGCGAAACAGGTTTTCGGCACGAAGATGCGCTCCGTCATCAACCACGCCGACGAAACCGGCATTCGCGCCATCGTCAAACAGCAGTTCGAACACGCGAACCGCATTATCGACAAGGACCTGATGCCGATCGTCGAGCCCGAAGTGAACATCAAGTCGGACAGCCGCGCCGATTGCGACCGCATCCTTCTTGCCCAATTGACCCGAGCCCTTGATGCGCTGCCCGACGGTCGCCGCGTGATGCTGAAACTTTCGCTCCCGGTGAAGGCCGATCACTATGCATCCCTCGTCGCGCACCCGCGCGTTGCCCGCGTCGTTGCGCTATCCGGTGGTTATTCTCAGAGCGAAGCTTGTGAGAAACTGGCGGAAAATCGCGGCATTATCGCCAGCTTCAGCCGTGGCCTGCTACAGGATCTTCGCCATCACATGGACGACGGCAAGTTCGACGAGACGCTGCGCAGGGGCATCGACGAAATCTACGCCGCCTCCGTCGCCAACGGCGTGCAGTGAGCGAGGTCGAACTCGATCCGGATTTCGCAAACCGCTTCCACGGCGAGCGGAACCGTGATCCCTGCCAACTCTACCTGATTTCCCCGCCGACCTATGATCCCGGCTTTCCGGAAGTCCTGAAGGCGGCGCTCGAGGCCGGACCCGTCGCCGCCTTTCAGCTCCGTCTAAAGGGCGCGAGCGACATGGAGATCGAGCGGGCAGGGGGCGTTCTGAAGCCCATTCTCGCTGCCTATGACGTCGGATTGATCCTGAACGACCGCGCCGACCTCGCTGCGCGCATGGAGGTCGATGGCCTTCACCTTGGCCAAACCGATGGCAGCGTGACAGAGGCACGCGAAC
The DNA here is from genome assembly GCA_049683075.1 of Pacificimonas sp. Taxonomy (GTDB): domain Bacteria; phylum Pseudomonadota; class Alphaproteobacteria; order Sphingomonadales; family Sphingomonadaceae; genus Pacificimonas. The sequence goes on along the minus strand of JBAUIQ010000104.1, from coordinate 8,579 downwards.
TTCTTGGTCACGAGGTCCAGATCGGCGTGACCTGTCATGACAGTCGTCATCTCGCCATGGAAGCAGCAGAAAATGGCTGTGATTACGTCGCGTTCGGCAGCTTCTTTGACACAACGACAAAGGAAACGTCGCACCGCCCGGATCCGTCCATCCTGTCCTGGTGGTCGACGATCAGCGAGCTGCCGAGCGTCGCAATCGGCGGCATCAATCCCGACAACGCCCGCCCTCTTGTCGACGCCGGTGCGGACTTTCTCGCCGTCAGCGGTGCCGTGTGGAACACCGACCATCCGGCACAGGCCATCGCGAAGTTCGCGCGGCTGCTTGAGAGTGATCCCGACAAAGCCTAACTGGCCATCAAACGCTCTTTCTCCGATTCAGGAAATCCTTATGAAAATGTCAGGCGTGGACATTCGTCCGGGCAACATCATCGAATTCGAGGGCGGCCTGTGGCGCGCCGTCAAGATTCAGCATACCCAGCCCGGCAAGGGCGGCGCCTATATGCAGGTCGAGATGAAAAACCTTATCGATGGCCGAAAGACGAACAACCGCTTCCGCTCGTCGGAGACGGTCGAGAAGGTGCGCCTCGATACTAAGGACTTCCAGTATCTTTATGCCGAAGGCGACATGCTGACCTTTATGGACACTGAGAATTACGAGCAGGTGACCCTCCCTGCCGACCTTCTTGGCGACCAGGTCGCCTGGCTGACAGATGGCATGCAGGTCATGCTGGAACTCTATGAAGAGAAACCGATTTCGGTCCAGCTACCTGAGCAGGTCGAGGCGGAGATCGTCGAGGCGGATGCGGTTGTGAAGGGGCAGACGGCCTCCTCCAGCTACAAACCCGCCGTCCTCGACAACGACGTCAAGATCATGGTGCCGCCGCATATCACGACCGGCACCCGTGTCATCGTCGACACCACTTCCAATGAATATGTGAAGCGAGCGGACTGAACATGGCCAAACGATTATTCCCGGTCGCGATCTTCGCCGCGACGGCGCTCACGATGGCCACGGCCGGCTTTGCCCAAACGGCAGTATCCCTACCGTCGGAGAAGGAGGGTCAGCAGGCGTTTCGCACGCTATCCGTCATCGTCAGTGCGATACAGTCAGACGAGGTGCCGGAGCGGGTCAAGAACGCCGTTTTCGCGTGTCTCTACGAAAAGCCACTGAAGGAAGTGACGAGCCTCCTTTACGAGAACCTTGAGAAGGTGAACGTCGACCCGACGGACAACACCAAAGTCCTGGTGATCCTCGCCACGATGTGCGGCGCACCGCCGCCGCAACCGGACGCCAACTAGTGCCCGCAAGACCGGCGCTCGTCACCGTCATGGACCGGGCGGTTCGAAAGGCCGCGCCTCGCTTGCGCCGCGATTTCGGCGAAGTCGCCCAGCTCCAGGTCAGCCGAAAGGGCCCCTCGGACTTTGTGTCGAACGCCGACCGCGAGACCGAGGAGCTGCTTTACGACATGCTCAATCAGGCGCGCCCGGAATGGGGCTTCCTGTTCGAGGAGCGCGGCGTGATCGACGGCAAGGAAGGCGAACCGCGCTGGATTGTCGACCCGATCGACGGCACCACCAACTTTCTCCACTCGATCCCGCATTTTGCGATCTCCATCGCCGCAGAAATTCACGGCGAAATCGTTGCGGGCTGCGTCTATCAGCCGTTGACTGACGAGTTCTTCTGGGCCGAGCGCGGGAAGGGGGCGTTCCTGCACAATCGCCGCCTCCGCTGCTCCGCACGCCGGGACATGGGCGACGCGCTGATCGCCACCGGCATTCCCTATCGTGGTCACGGCGACCACAAGGCCTGGCATGCTCAGGCGGCCGCCGTCTCCGGCGAAGTCGCTGGCATCCGCCGTTATGGCAGCGCGGCGCTCGACCTTGCCTGGGTTGGCGCAGGCCGCTTCGATGGCTTCTGGGAGAAGGACCTGAACATCTGGGACGTGGCGGCAGGTGTCCTCATCGTCCGCGAAGCGGGCGGCTTCGTCACTGACTATCGCGGCAGCGACAAGAAGGTGATGGACGGCGAGATCGTTGCCGCGAATGGCGCCCTTCATTCCAAGCTGCACAAGATCGTGGCGGGGGCGCTGCGGCCTTAGAACGCCTGCGCAACAACCAGAAAGTCATCATCCCGAGCGAAGTCGAGGGACGCGCTGGACGTCTTGCGGCAACATCGTGCGGTCCCTCGACTTCGCTCGGGATGATGGAGTTTGTACTGTGGCATCTTTGTCTAGCACTCCCACACCCGCGACATTCCCGTCCTTGCCCGGATCAGCCCTGCCTCTTAGATGAGGCGTATACCTAAAAACCCCGAAAGCAGATCATGGCGAACATCGCGGCGGACTATCTGCCGATCCTTATCTTTCTCGGCATTGCGATTGCGTTGTCGGTCGTCTTCGTCGGCTTGCCGATCGCCGTCTCGACGCTGACGGGCGCGAACCGTCCCTATGAAGCAAAGCTCACTGAATATGAGTGCGGCTTTCCGGCATTCGAGGATGCGCGGACGCAGTTCGATGTGCGCTTTTACCTTGTGGCGATCCTCTTCATTATCTTCGATCTGGAGGTGGCGTTCCTGTTCCCCTGGGCGGTTTCGCTCGGTGCGACGGGCGTCTTCGGCTGGGCGTCGATGATGACGTTCCTCGGCATTCTGACCATCGGGTTCATTTACGAGTGGAAGAAAGGCGCGTTGGAATGGGAGTAGAAGCCCCCGTCGTTCGCAAGCCTGCCGAGGTCGATATTCCGTACGACCAGTTCGTAACGGACGTGAACTCCGAGCTCGACAATAAGGGCTTCCTGACCACGACCACCGAAGACCTCTTCAACTGGGCGCGTACGGGCTCGCTCTGGTGGATGACCTTCGGCTTGGCATGTTGCGGCGTCGAGATGATGCACGCCAACATGCCGCGCTATGACATGGAACGCTTCGGCGCCGCCCCGCGCGCATCCCCACGCCAGTCCGACGTCATGATCGTTGCCGGTACGCTCTGCAACAAGATGGCGCCTGCACTGCGCCGACTCTACGATCAGATGCCGGAGCCGCGCTACGTCATCTCGATGGGCAGCTGCGCCAACGGTGGCGGCTACTATCACTACAGCTACAGTGTCGTCCGTGGCTGCGATCGGATCGTGCCTGTTGACATCTACGTGCCCGGCTGTCCGCCGACGGCCGAGGCGCTGCTTTATGGCATCATGGCGCTCCAGCGGAAAATCCGCCGCGTCGGAACCTTCACGCGATGACGAACCCCGCGCCGACCATGGCGTCCGCCGACGCGCTCGCCGATCATTTCCCAGACGCCGAGGCCGTCGCGCATCGCGGCGAGCTGACCCTGACCGTAGCGCGCGAGGCGTTGCATGATACCCTTCGCGCGCTGCGCGACGAGCATGAGTTTCAGCAACTTGTCGAGATTGCGGGTGCGGACTATCCGGATCGCGAGGAGCGGTTCGAGGTCAATTACCACCTCCTGTCGCTGACCCGAAACCAGCGGATTCGCATCAAGATCATGGCGAGTGCCGACACGCCCATCCCCACAGCAACCGATCTTTGGCCGATTGCCAATTGGCAGGAGCGCGAAGTCTGGGACATGTTTGGGGTCATGTTCGCCGGGCACCCCGACCATCGCCGAATCCTCTCCGATTACGGTTTCTCGGGTCACCCGTTCCGGAAGGATTTCCCGCTGACCGGCTATGTCGAACTGCGCTGGTCCGAAGAACATAAGCGCGTCGTCTACGAGCCGGTGAAGCTGCAACAAGACTTCCGCAACTTCGATTTTGAAAGCCCGTGGGAAGGTCCAGACTACGACCTCCCCGGCGATGAAAAGGCGACGGACGCCGCATGAGCGACACGACCACACTCGACGATCCTGAACTTCGGACGATCACCTTCGACAATAGCGAGGGCGACACGGCCCCCGGTGATGTTGAGATCCAGAATTATTCCATGAATTTCGGGCCGCAACACCCGGCGGCTCATGGCGTCTTGCGCCTGATCATGGAGATGGACGGTGAGATTATCGAGCGGGTCGATCCGCATATCGGCCTCCTCCATCGTGGCACCGAGAAGCTGATCGAATACAAGACGTACCTGCAGGCGCTCCCCTACATGGACCGCCTCGATTACGTCTCGCCAATGTGCATGGAGCACAGCTACGTGCTCGCGATCGAGAAGCTTCTCGATCTTGAGGTGCCGCTTCGTGCGCAATATTTGCGTGTTTTGTTCGCCGAGCTGACGCGCATCACGAACCACATCCTCAACACCACGGCACACGCCATGGACGTCGGCGCGATGACGCCGATGCTGTGGTTGTTCGAAGAGCGCGAAAAGATTTGCGAATTCTACGAGGGGGCATCGGGAGCCCGCTTTCACGCGGCCTGGTTCCGCCCAGGCGGCGTGCATCAGGACGTACCGCCCAAGCTGATCGCCGATATTGCCGAATGGGCTGACGAATTCCCGAAGGTGCTGGCGGACTTCGAAACGCTCGTTGTCGGCAACCGCATTTTCAAGCAGCGCAACGTCGGCATAGGGGCTATCGGCCGCGAGGACGCCATCGCTTGGGGCTTCTCCGGCCCATGTTTGCGCGGTTCCGGCGTACCGTGGGACCTGCGCAAGGCGCAGCCCTACGACGTCTACGACCGGATGCAGTTCGATGTCCCCGTCGGTACGCAAGGCGATTGCTACGACCGCTTCATGGTTCGCATGGAGGAGATGAAGCAGAGCCTGCGCATCGTGAAGCAGTGCATTGCCGAACTGCCTGACGGCCCCGTGCAAAGCGCCGATCCGAAGATCGCGCCGCCGAAGCGGGGTGAGATGAAGCACTCGATGGAAGCGCTTATCAACCACTTCAAACTCTATACCGAGGGCTTCCACGTTCCCGCTGGCGAAGTGTACGTCGCCACGGAAAGCCCCAAGGGTGAGTTCGGTATCTATCTCATCGCCGACGGGTCCAACAAACCCTATCGCTGCAAGATCAAGCCGACAGCCTTTTCGCATCTTCAGGCGATGGAGTTCCTCTGCAAAGGCCATATGCTCGCCGATGCCCCCGCTGTTCTCGGTTCCCTCGACATCGTTTTTGGGGAGTGTGATCGATGACGGAAGTTAATGGCGAGATCATCGTTGAGATCTTGCGGAAAATCCAGGCTGAGCAGGCCAAGACGACCTTGAAACTAGGTGACATTGAGGGACGCCTTGCTTCGCTTGAAGAGGCATCCGCCAGCATGTCGATGCGCATTGCCTCGGTGGAGGCAACGGTATCTGGTACGCACAAGAGAATCGACCGAATAGAGCACCGCTTGGACAGGATCGAAACTCGCCTCGGCCTTGTGGAACATGTCTAAGTTTGCTGGTGAATGCGACCGCTGATCGCGCTCGGCGTGGCGCTGTTCATCGCCTCTTGCGCCGAGGAGCCCGAAGCGGTCGTCACAATCGACCCAGAGCCGCCACTGGGGAACGGCGGCAGCGCGGCTGAGGTTATCACGCGCGATGTCGCCGCCGGGCGCATCTTCGAGCGGCCGACAGAATGTAATGATTTCGAGGTCGTCGACGAGGCCAGCGCGATCATCGGCGACCAGTTCGCGGATTTCATGACCGCGTTTCGTCGGCGTCTGGGGCAACTGGGCACGACCATCGTGCTTCACGATCTCGTCGCCGAGCAACCCGGCCGCCGCGTCATTCGCAGCCGTGCTGCCGGGAAGGGCGGCGAAGTGAGGGTCGTCTGGCTTCGCGATATCGAGACGGACTGCCTCAAACGTCTGACGTTCGCCAGGCCGACCTGACCGTCCCGCGACCTTCTGGACCGCTTGGCGGCACGCTGACCCGTCGTTATATGCGCCCTGAGATCGAACCGGGATATGACGCTCCCGGACCTTACGAATCCTGGCTCCGAGAGTATCCGACCGCATGACCGCCGCCACCTATTCCAGCCAGACCAAGGCGCGCCTTCTCGCGCCGGAGAAACCGGATCACCACGCGTTCGACGATTTCGCGTGGACGGACGAGAACGCGAAGCTTGTCGCCGCGCACATCGCGAAATATCCGGAGGGACGGCAGCAGTCGGCTGTGATGCCGCTTCTCGACATCGCGCAGCGGCAGGTCGGTACGGAGACAGGGACGCAGGGCTGGCTGCCCATCCCGGTGATCGAATATATCGCCGAACAGCTCGAGATGCCGTACATTCGTGTTTACGAGGTCGCGACCTTCTACACGATGTACAATCTCGCACCGGTCGGAACGCATCATATCCAGCTTTGCGGCACGACGCCCTGCATGCTGCGCGGCTCCGACGACGTCATGCGCGTCCTAAACAAGAAGGGCATTCACAAGGGACAGACGACGCCCGACGGTCTCTTCACGCTGACCGAAGTCGAGTGCCTCGGGAGCTGTGCGACCGCGCCGATGGTGCAGATCAACGACGACAATTTTGAATGTCTGTCGGCGGAAGACACGGCACGCATCGTCGATGAGCTCGCGGCCGGTGGCCAGCCGACGCCGGGTCCTCAGGATGGCCGCCGATCCTCGGAACCTACGGGTGGTCCGACGACGCTGAAAGAGATGGCATCGGAAAACCACGACTACCGCAAGGAGTGGGCGGCGTGACACCCATCGTCACGGCCATCGTCGCGTTGGTGCTGATCGCCATCGTCTGGAAGCTGTTCAAGGGCATCGCCAAAACGATAGCCCTCGTTGCCATTCTCGCCCTCGCGGCAATCTTCATTTTTGGAGTGGGCGTATGACGCTTGCCGACAAGGATCGCATTTTCACCAACGTCTATGGCTTTCAGTCGCCGTCACTCGACGCGGCGCGGAAGCGAGGCGATTGGGACAATACAAAGAAACTGATCGAAGATGCACCGGATGAGATCGTCGGCCGCGTCAAGGCGTCAGGCCTTCGCGGTCGTGGCGGTGCTGGCTTTCCGACCGGCGTCAAATGGTCCTTCATGCCGAAGGAGCCAACGGCGGAACGGCCATCCTACCTCGTCATCAATGCGGACGAGTCTGAGCCCGGCTCCTGCAAGGACCGCGAGATCATTCGTCACGATCCGCACAAGCTGCTCGAGGGCGCGCTGATCGCGGGCTATGCCATGCGCGCCAAGGCGGCCTATATCTACATCCGCGGGGAGTATATTCGCGAGGCCGAAGCGCTGCAGCGCGCCATCGACGAGGCCTATGATGCCGGGCTCCTTGGCAAGAACGCAGCAAAGACCGGCTACGATTACGACGTTTATCTGCACCGCGGCGCCGGTGCCTATATCTGCGGTGAAGAAACCGCGATGATTGAAAGTCTCGAGGGCAAGAAGGGCCAGCCGCGCCTGAAACCGCCCTTCCCGGCGGGCGCGGGCCTCTACGGCATGCCCACAACGGTCAACAACGTTGAATCGATCGCTGTCGTCCCCACCATCCTTCGTCGCGGGCCCGAATGGTTTGCGGGTATTGGCCGCGAGAACAACACCGGCACGAAGCTGTTCCAGATCTCCGGCCATGTGAACAATCCATGCGTCGTCGAAGAGGCGATGTCGATCAGCTTCCGCGAGCTTATTGAAACCCATTGCGGCGGCATTCGCGGCGGCTGGGACAATCTTCTCGCCGCGATCCCCGGCGGCTCCTCCGTCCCGCTTGTCCCCGCCGCCGACATCATAGACTGCCCCATGGACTTCGATGGCCTGCGCGAACAGGGCTCCGGCCTCGGCACCGCTGCCGTCATCGTCATGGATAAGTCGACCGACATCGTCCGCGCGATCAGCCGGATCAGCTACTTCTACAAGCATGAGTCCTGCGGCCAGTGCACCCCTTGCCGCGAGGGCACCGGCTGGATGTGGCGCGTCATGGAACGGCTCGTTACTGGCCAAGCCGAGGTCGAAGAGATCGACATGCTGCACGACGTCACGAAGGAGGTCGAAGGCCACACAATCTGCGCCCTTGGCGACGCGGCCGCTTGGCCGATCCAGGGCCTCATCCGCCACTTCCGCCCCGAACTCGAACGCCGCATCCGAGACTATCGCAATGTGCCGATGGCGGAGGCGGCGGAGTGACCATCTACCGCGACAGAATTCATGCCGCAGGCCGGTTTGCGGGTCAGACTGAGCGCTACGAGCCATCTTTGCATACAGAAACCGGCATGTGGGAGCTCGCCGATCCTGCGATAGGTTCAGATAATCATCACCAGAAGAACGCAATTTTCGTTAAAGAGTTAGATGCGGCCCTTCATTTGATCAGGAAACATAGGTTTTCTCTTCGAATGACAGGGAATCTTACCGGGCAACGGAATCTAATTTCTGCCCAAGAGATTGAAGGTTTGTAATGCCTAAGCTCACTGTCGATGGTATCGAGGTCGAGGTGCCGGATGGAGCCACCGTGCTCCAGGCCTGCGAGATGGCTGGGAAGGAAATTCCGCGCTTCTGCTACCATGAGCGGCTCAGTATCGCGGGCAATTGCCGCATGTGCCTCGTCGAAATGGAAAAATCGCCGAAACCCGTCGCCAGCTGCGCCATGCCCGCCGCCGACGGGCAGGTGGTAAAGACGGAAAGCGCGGTGACGAAGAAAGCGCGCGAGGGGGTGATGGAGTTTCTCCTCATCAACCACCCGCTCGAC
>JBAUIQ010000103.1:0-6757 GCA_049683075.1 Pacificimonas sp. | reverse complement strand
GGGCAATCTCGTACTCAAATTCGACTAAGCTAATCGCTGCTGTTAAGCGTTCAACTACTTTGGCATGCTTGCACCCCAAGCGAATGCGGCTGAGTCTACGAAAGCGCTGTTTCTGACCGTCTGGTCGTCGCGCGGCAACGGTATCAAAATCGGAGTCATCGGTTAAAAGTATGGCCTCCAAGTCCTGCGCTACTTTAGCAACAATAGGATCAGGCGTTCCCTCTGGTACCTTGTCCTTAGCTCGCAGGACTTCATGACCACGTTCCGTCAGAAACTTGCACGCGGATTCGGCCACACATTCGTCCGCTAGGAACGTCAGTTTACGCCGCAGTGTCAGGCGACATCTTTCATATAATTGCGAACCGCAGCTATGTCTTCGCGGGTAAGGGTCGGATATTCAGCGATAATAGCTACATCGCTAAAGCCTTCCGCAAGAAAGCTCTCAACAGCTGCTGTAGGGATGCGAGTCCCCGCTACCACGGGCTTATTGTGAGCCACAAACTTACGTTGTTCAATCAATCCAACCTTGCCTTTATCGCGACTGCGGATCTGGTTCGCTTGATCTGCGACTTCGGACGCAATCGGACCGAGCGGAATGAAGTTGCCAATGAGCTGGCCATCCGCATCACGCGGGGCAGTGTCAAGATCGAAAACGACCTTATGCTTCACTACAGCGAGCGCGAGTTCCGACCATGGCCTTTCAGCGCGCTTTTCCAGTTCCGGCGCAGCCTTTTTCAACTCAGCGAGGGTGACGCGATATTTATCCGTCAAGATCGCTAACGTGCGCAGACCGACCAAGTCATTGAATGAGTAGATACGAGCATAGGGATTGCCTCGATCCTTCTCATCGGCGAGTTCTGGAGAAAAGAAACCCAGCTTATCCCAACGTGCGAGCCGTGATTTCGATAGTTTGGTTACGCGCGCTGCGTGGTCAACACTGAACGCCATCAGGACGTTATCTGACGATGTCACATTACGGCTCCTATATGGAACACGCTGATACTCACGGCGCGTAGATCCTACAACAAAAAGAGTGTAAGTAACAAGCGCAGGAAGGCAGCTATCCTACGATTACGTCGTTCGTTTCAAAGGGTTGCGTAATTTTTGCTCCGACCGAAGCGGAAGCCTCGTTGCTACCATCGATCGCGTTTTCACCATCACTCAAAACCCCACATCCGCAATCGTCGTCCGGTGCAGAAGCCGGTCATGCCCGTCATACCCGCCCGTCGCCGCATGTAGTAACGACCGGTTGTCCCACATGACGAGCATGTTCGCCTGCCACGGATGCGAATAGGTCACCTCCGGCGCGGTCTGGTGGGCGTAAAGCTCGGCGAGGAGCTGGGCCGACGCCGCCTCGTCCAGACCCTCGAACCCGACGATGTAGGCGGCGGAACTGTAGAGGGATTTCTCCCCCGTTTCCCGATGAGTGCGAACGAGAGGATGCGGATGCGTGTCGAAGGCGCGGTCGCTCGGGCGAATGTCCATACTGCGGCCCGCGTCGGCATCGCCATACATCCCTGTCGGCGCATAACCGCGCTGGGCCGAATGGATGGCGGTCAGGCCCTCGGCGCGCGCACGCAGATCGTCTGGCAGGCGCTCGTACGCCGCCACCTGGTCGGCGAACAGCGTATTGCCGCCAACGGGCGGGATCGTGATGCCGTAAAGCACCGTCCCGGCGGGCGGCACGGCGAGGAAGCTCCAGTCCGTATGAAAGGTCTCGGCAAAGATCGGCGTGCGCTCGTCCGCGCGGCGCTCGATGGCGGCGATGTGCTCATGCCCCTCGATATGGCCGAAGAACGGGTCCTCGCCAAAGTCACCGAAATAGAGGGTGAACCGCTCGAGGTCCGCATCCGACATCTGCTGGCCGGGAAAGGCCAGCACCTTGTTAGCCAGCCACTGCGCGCGCAGTTCCGCAACGCAATCGGCGGACAGGTCCTGCGACGGGTCCACGCCCGTCACCACCGCGCCGCACGGCCCATTCGTCCGCCTCACTGTCAGGGCCATGTCGAACTCCCGATGATCGATCGCTCTCCAATCTAGCCAAAAACATCTTGGCAGCAACGAACGGCCCAGTCGCGCACCAGTCTATGCTCGCGACGACGGCGCTGGTCGCGGTGGAAGATCAGCCAAGGGCGACGCGGCGGCAAGGCGTCAGCGACGATCCTGACGAGGCCGGACCTCGCGGCAAAGGCGTCGGCGACCGGCGCGATCCCGACGTCCGCCAACGCCGCCTGTTGAAGAGCCGTGCTGCTCGACGATCGCATCGTCACGCAGGATTGCAGACCGCGATCGACGAGCCAGCGGTTTTCCGGAATTTCGCCATAGGCGTCATCGAACCACAACAGCCGCTCCGCCGACAGATCGATCGTCGCGGGGTCTCGGCCCTTCAGATAGGCTGGTGTGCAGAAAAGGCCGAGCGGGATCGACGGCAATCGGCGCCCGATAATGGTTTCGCTTTCTGGTTTCGCCATGCGAACCGCCATATCGGTCTCCCCCGATTGCAGGCTGACATTCTCGGTCGACACGGACAGCGCGACCTTGATCTTGGGTGCCCCGGCGAGAAGGCTCTGCAAGCGCGGGGCAAAGACGTGCGCCACAAACGGCTCGGTCGCGGAAATGCGCAAGGGTGGCGTGTCGCCGGGGTCGCGCTGGGTGCGCGCGACCGCCTCAATGGCGTGCAGATGCGCTGCGCCCGCCTTCGCCGCCTTCAGGATCGCCGTGCCTGCCGGGGTGAGGGCAACACCCTGCGGCCCGCGACGTAGCAGCTTCAGACCGAGCGTCTCTTCCAGACTGTCGATCCGCCGACTGACTGCACCAACCGACAGCGCCAATTGCGTCGCCGCGCGGGTCAGGGACCCCGTCTCCGCAATCACAACGAAACAGCGTAGCGAGTTCCAGTCGGGACCGCGCATCTACATCTCCACAAACCTGCCTTGTTCAAAAGTCCATACGCTAATTGGGGCGCAACAGCCATGCTGCGCGGCAAGGAGGGTCCGCGATAACAGACAGTGACACGTTCGCAGCGCGCCTTGGCGTCGGCTTCTGGATGGCCGTCGCCATGGGCCTGTTTCAGGGGGTCGCCGCCGCCCGCGCCGCGCTCGATCCTGCCGCCTTCGCGGACTATATGGGCTTGCCGCTGGGCGATGACGGCGCGGTTGGCTTCGTCCTGGTCTACGCGCTGCGCACAGGCTTTATCGCCGCCCTCATCCTCATCTTCTGCGCTCAGCGTCGACTTGTGGCGCTGAAGTGGATGGCGCTGATCGCCATTGCCATTCCTGTCGGCGATGCCGCGCTCAGCCTCGACGCGGGCGCGGCGGCGGGGACGGTCAGACGCCACGCCGCCATCGCCGTCTTCGTTCTTGCCACCTTTATCTGTCTTCGCCGACGAACCCGCGCACATCCGGAGACCGCGTGATGACCAGCATGCAGCAACTAACCTTCATAAAGCCCGGAACCTTCGAATGGCAGGAGGTGGCGGTTCCAAAGCTCATGGGTGCCGGAGAGGCACTCGTCAGACCGCTCGCCGTCACCCGTTGCGACCTCGACCTCTATATCGCGACGGGCGTATTCCCAATGGCAGGGCCGTTCGCGTTCGGCCATGAAATCGCCGGCGAAGTCGTCGATATAGGGGATGCCGTCACATCTGTCCGGCCCGGCGATAGGGCAATCGTGCCGTTCCAGATCAATTGTGGCACATGCAAGCCCTGCCGCGCCGGGCTCACCAACGCCTGCACGACAGTGCCGGCCTATTCCGCCTACGGGCTCGCGCCCAGTTCCGGCCGTGAGTGGGGCGGCGGGCTCAGCGACCTGACGCATGTTCCCTACGCCGACGCCATGCTGGTGAAGATCCCGGTCGACGTCTCCCTCGAAAGTGCCGCCGCCCTGTCGGACAACGCCACGGACGGTTTTCGCACCGTCGCCGATCCGCTGCGGCGCGCGCCGGGTGCCGACGTACTCATTCTCGGTGGCCTCGCGCAAAGCGTCGGTCTCTACGCGGTCCAAGCGGCACGCGCGCTTGGCGCGGGCCAGGTCGTCTACCGCGACTTCGATGCAGACCGGCTCGCCACGGCTAAGGCGATGGGTGCCGACGTCATCGAAACCGTCTATGACGAAAACATGCCGGTCGACACGATGTATCCCATTGTCGTCGAAGCGGCGGGACTTCCGGGCGCGCTCGCCTTCGCGCTCCGGTCTACGGCCCCCTGCGGCATATGTACCGGCGTGTCGGCGGGCACCGCCGCCGTCGCTGAAATCCCACTTCGGTCGATGTATATGAAGGGCGCCACCTATACGGTCAGCCGGGTCCATGCCCGTGCAGACCTGCCGGCCGCCATGGAATGCGCCCGCTGCCGCGGCGCCCCCCCTGACGACATGATCTCGAGACGCGTCAGCTTCGTCGACGCCGCCGATGCCATGACCGACCCAACGCGAAAGCTGGTTTTTGTGCGGGACTGAACCAGTATCGCCAGCTTGGACTCGTACGGCACCCCTGATTGGCGGCGCGGATAACCGATATCTTCAGATACGCTTTCACGCGTCCCGAAACGAGCTGACGCCCCTGCTGGCCGAAGCAGTCGACGCCAGCGCCTGGCGACGGCGCATCGACCTACCCGACGATATGGAAAGCGTTTGCCTCGACCTCGACACCAGCGCGATGCGCATCCGATTGCGGTCTGCGACGCCTCCTACTGCCCCTGCCCCAATGAATAGCCCGGCTGGCCGTCGAACTCGTAGAGGTTCTCCGTTTTGATGACGTCGACACCCGCGTCGACCAGGTGACCGAGGAGATCGACGAGGGCGCGCGGCGTCACTGACTCGTCGCCCGCGAACTGGAAACGGCAGCGCCAATGGTCGGTGCAAAAGGTTGCCGGATTGTGCGCGGGCCAGACCTTGATACCGCGGTTCGTCAGCATGGTCAGCGTTTCCGCGTCCTGGCTCGCCGCGCGCAGTTTCGTCGCGAGGTCTTCGGGGATGTCGGTGCTCATGACGAAGACATCGATACCGACCAGCTTGCGGTCGGCACGGTCCGCCGGTGCGGGCCGTTGGTAGCGCACGACCTCGACGGCGCTCGCTTCGCCATAGCTGACGGCCGCGAAATGCCCGGGTTCGGCGCCCAGCCGCTCGATCACGGCATCCGCGAACTCCTGCGTGCCGAGACGAGCCTTGGAACTCTTCTCATTATAGATGTCGCCGGTGTGGAGGCCGTCCTCGATCGTCTTCAACCACGCATTGTGCACGTTGGCCGCAACATCGCCTTGTCCCAAATGGTTCATCATCATGACGCCCGCGAGGATCAGGCCGGACGGGTTCGCGATCTTCTTGCCCGCTATGTCGGGGGCGGACCCGTGGATCGCCTCGAACATCGACAGCGATGCGCCGATATTCGCCGAGGCACCGAGGCCGACCGAACCCGTCAGTTCGGCGGCGATGTCCGACACGATGTCGCCGTAGAGATTGCTCGTCACGATGACGTCGAAATCCTGCGGTCGCGCGGCAAGGCGAGCGGAGGCGATGTCGATGATCATGTGGTCCTGCTCGATATCGGGATAGTCCTTCCCGATCTCGGCGAAGACGTCCTGAAACAGGCCGTCGGTCAGTTTCATGATGTTCGATTTCGTAAAGCAGGTCAGCTTCTTCCGCCCATTCGCGCGGCAGTAATCGAAGGCGTAACGGACGATGCGTTCCGTCCCCGGACGACTGACCAGCTTCAGCGTTTGGAACACCTCATGCGTCTGCCGGTGTTCGATCCCGGCGTAGAGATCCTCCTCGTTTTCGCGCACGATGACGATGTCGAGTTCGGGGTGCAGCGTCGAGACCGCCGGGTGCAGGGACCGGCACGGGCGGACATTGGCGAACAGGCCGAGGGTCTTCCTGAGCGTGACATTTAGGCTCTTATAACCCGACCCCAGCGGCGTCGTGATCGGCCCCTTGAACAGCGCGTGGCTCCGCGCGAGGTCGTTCCAGGTGTCCGGCCCAATCCCGGAGCTGTGCCCGCTTTTGTACAGCTCCTCGCCCAGCTTGATGGGGATCGTTTCGAACCGCGCGCCCGCGGTCTCGATCACGCGGAGCGCGGCGTCGGTGATTTCGGGGCCGATCCCGTCGCCCGGAGCGACGGCGACGACGGGGATGTCGATGTCTGTCTTGGTCATGTCGCCAACGCTTAACGAACAGTGCTTCTGAAACAACATCGTCGATGCGTGTAAAAGATGAAGTCGAGACTTGTTTTCAGGTTACGCGCCTGTTTGTCGGGCCGGATGACCGATATCTTCGCGCGCGCTTTCGCCCCTGCCCCGACCGGCTTCACCGGTGCACCGCTCGACAGGGTCGACGACATAAGACGCGACCCCGACCTTCTCTGGGCCGCGCGGATGCGCCCGGACGCGCGCTGGCTTGCCTTCGACGAGCTGAAACCCATGCTGACCGACGCGGGCGATGCCATTGCCTGGCAACGGCGCATTGACCTGCCGGACGATGTGGAGAGCGTTTTTCTGGGGCTCGAAGATGGCGCGCCGCGCTTCGCCGTCGGCGCGCTCGGCGAGGATATGGAGGGCGAGGTAACGGATGCCCGCGCCGCCGCGATGCGGATGCCCGCGTCCGAAGCCGCCACCATCGCGATCGGCCGGTCGCTGGTCGACTGGCACGCCCGCCACGGCTTCTGTGCCGTCTGCGGCGCGCCGACGGTGATGCGAAAGGCGGGCTATGCCCGTTCCTGCGAAGGCTGCGGCGCCGAACATTTCCCGCGCACCGATCCCGTGGT
>JBAUIQ010000102.1:0-4689 GCA_049683075.1 Pacificimonas sp. | reverse complement strand
CCTCAGCGAAGGCACGGTCGATTTTCGCGAAACCTACAATGGCGAGGACGAAGAGCCCGAAGTCTTTCCCGGCCTGTTCCCGAACCTCCTCGCCAATGGCGCGGCGGGAATTGCAGTCGGAATGGCGACGAGCATTCCGCCGCACAATGTCGGCGAGATCGTCGATGCCGCACGGATCCTGATCGACTCGCCCGAAGCGTCCACGAAACGCCTGTTGTCAAAGATCCAGGGACCCGACTTTCCCACCGGTGGAATTTTGGCGGAGGATAGCGACACGATCCTGCAGGCTTATGAGACCGGCCGTGGGTCATTTCGTGTGCGCGCGCGGTTCACTGGCAATAAAGTCGCGACGGAAGGCGAGCGCGAGATTGCTTATGAGGATCTTGGCGGCGGACGCTGGCAGCTGGTGATAACCGAAACGCCCTATGGCGTCCTGCGGTCGAAAATCGTCGAGCAGTGCGCGGCGCTCGTCAACGAGAAGAAGCTGCCGATCCTCGACGATATTTCGGACGAAAGCGCCGAAGATACCCGCATCGTTATCCATCCGCGCTCGAAGAATGTGCCGAAAGCGGTTCTAGTCGACAGCCTTTTCAAGCTGACCGATCTCGAGACGCGCTTCTCGCTCAATATGAACGTCCTCGACGCCGAGCGCACGCCGGGCGTCATGAGTTTGGCCGAGGCGCTCGGCGCGTGGGTCACGCATCAGTTCGACATGCTGCGTCGTCGGACCCGCTTCCGGCTCGGCAAGATCGAGGATCGGCTCGAGTTGCTGTCCGGCTATCTCGTCGCCTACCTAAGTCTCGACCGCGTCATCGAGATCATCCGCACGGAAGACGAGCCCAAGGCCGTGATGATCGCCGAATTCGAGTTGAACGACCGGCAGTCTGAGGCCATCCTCAACATGCGCCTCCGCTCCCTCCGCAAGCTGGAGGAAATGGAATTGCGCCGCGAAGATGGAGAGCTGCGCGCCGAGCGTGAGGAATTACTGGCGCTGATGGAATCGGATGTACTGCAGCGTCGCCGCCTCAAAGACGATCTGACCAAGCTGAAGAAGCAGTTCGGAGACCCGCGCCGGACGCTCGTCGAGGCGGCAGCGCCGACGCAAGACATTCCGCTGGAGGCAATGATCGAGCGCGAGCCCCTGACCGTGATCCTGTCGCGCCGCGGCTGGGTACGGGCAATGCGAGTGCATGTCGAACTCGAAACGTTACCGAAACAGAAATTCAAGGAAGGCGATGAGTATCTGCACGGCTTCCACGCTCACACGACCGACAAGATCGTCGCGCTGGCCGACAATGGACGAGCCTACACAATAGGCGCCGACGGACTGCCCGGCGGACGCGGCTTCGGCGAGCCGCTGCGCGCAATGATCGACATCGATACCGAAGCGGGGATCGTGTCCCTCTTCAGGGCGGGCGATGCGCCGCGCTACTTGCTTGCGGCAAGCGATGGACGTGGCTTCCTGATCCCGGCGGGCGATCTGATTGCGGAGACCCGCAAAGGCCGCGTCGTTATGAGCTTCAAGCCGGGCGCGCAGCTTGCCGCGATCAAGCCTGTCGCGGAAACGGACACGCATGTCGCGGTGATCGGTGAAAATCGGAAGCTGCTGATTTTCGAACTCGACGCGCTACCGACAATGTCTCGGGGCAAGGGCGTGATGCTGCAGCGCTACAAGGATGGCGGCATGGCCGACGTCCTACCAATCGACATCGCCGAAGGACTGAGCTGGCCCATGGGCGGAGACACGGGGCGTACTCGGTCGGAGCCGGATGTCACCGAATGGCTCGGCGAGCGCGCCGCGGCGGGCCGCATGCCGCCAGTCGGTTTCCCAAAATCGAACCGATTCGACGGGTAACGCGGTCTTAAGCAACAGGCGTTCAGAACGGCCCGGATGCTTGCCGATCGCCTTTCCAAAACCGCGCCGCGTGCCGACGATGGTCCGGTGTCGCCGCGCCTTACGCTCTCCGACAGATGCGTGGCCGACGCGGCGTCGAGCGGTCTGATCCTGTTCCGTCAAACTGTTCAAGGTGAAATGGTTTGTGTCGATGCCAATCGGCTGGCCAATAAATGGATGGGCCTCGAAATGGGCTCTGCCATTGGATTGGCGCTTCATGCCATGCCCTTCCTGACCGAGGTGCCGCTTCTCTCAAGCGCTGTCACCGACGCGTTCGACGACCAGACGCTTCATGGTGAAATTCAGTGGACCTCGACGTGCACCGATGAGCCTCGTCCGCTGGCGGCAACGGTCGCGAGCGTCGATAATCATGCCTTGTTGACCATTAGGGACCGAACTCGCGAGTTGCAGTCGGAACGCCACCTGCGCCTGACCATGACAAGTGATCAGCTCACCGGTCTCCCAAATCGCTGTCGGTTTGCGGAGCTGATCGACCAAGCCATCGAAGAGCGCGGTGAGACGCACATTGCCGTGCTGCACTTGAATGTCGACCGCTTCAAACGGGTGAATGATAGTCTCGGCCAGGTGGCCGGTGATGAATATCTGATCGCTCTTGCCAGTCGCCTTCAGGGGTGCACACGAGGCGACGACGAACTCGGCCGGATCGGTGGCGACGAATTCGGCCTGTTGATCGTCGGCCTTAGCGCCGAGACCGAGACAGAAGACCTCGTTGCGCGTGTTCGCGAGCGCCTAGAGCAGCCCTTCCGTCTTTCCGGGGGTGAAGTACATGCCACCGTCAGCATCGGTATAGCGACGACCGGCTCCTCACAACCGAACGCGGACGACCTATTACGCGACGCGAATTTCGCGCTCGCACAGGCTCGCCGCGACGGTGTCGGCGGCCAACAGATCTACGAGGCGGACGATCATGACAGGGCGCGAGCCCGTTTCGTTCTCGAGGCCGATCTCCGTGAAGCGATCGGTACCGATCAACTAACAATCGTATATCAGCCGATCGTAGATCTGGGCACCGGGACGATCTGCGGCGTGGAGGCTCTTTCGCGGTGGGAGTGCCCGGATCGTGGATTTGTAGCGCCGACCGATTTCATCCCGCTGGCCGAAGAGAGCGGCCTCATTGTACCGCTAGGTCGGCAGATGCTCGTCGCGGCCTGCAGAGAAGCTGCGGCCTCCCCACATGATCTTAGGACGCTGAATGAAGAGATGCGTCTTTCCGTGAATATCTCGAGCGTGCAGTTGGCTCGAGATGACATCGTGGGGGTCGTCAAGCAGACGTTAGCCGAAACCGGACTTTCGGGTGATCGCCTTCGGATCGAATTAACCGAGAGCAGTATCGTCGCGAATCCGAAGCGTGCGGCGCGATTGCTGGGAGAGTTGAAGGCGCTTGGCTGTTCAATTGCGATGGACGATTTCGGGACGGGCTACTCGTCACTAAGCTATCTGCAATCGCTCCCCATCGACGTCCTGAAGATCGATCGAAGTTTCGTTACCGGCATCCTTGCGAGCGCCGACAGTCGTAAAATTATCGATGCGATTGTTTCGCTTGCGCGCGCGCTCGGGATGAAGACGGTTGCCGAGGGCGTGGAGACTGCCGAACAACGCTTGGCACTTCGTGACGCCGGATGCGACATGGGGCAGGGCTATTTTTTCTCTCATCCATTGAACCGGGAACACCTAGTCGAACATCTTTGCGGCTAGTTGGCGTCGTGAACGGCGCGATCTGCCAGCGCCTCGACTTTGCCGCGCTCGCTGGGGAAGCCTGCCTCGACCCACAATTGCGTAAAACGATCCAGCGTGGCGCTGACTATTGGTCCGGGCTCCAGACCACGTGCGATCAGGTGGCGTCCTGAAATCGGGAGTTTTGGAACAGTCCATTTCCTGAGCGCCGAAAGACGATCGTCGAGAAGGTTCTCGTCGATGTCCGATAACAACAGCCTGTCGACCGCCCCCTCCCCGCCGATGTTCCAAGCCAGCGCGCGGACATCGTCAGGCAATGGAGCATCGCGCTCCGCCGCTATCCCAATTCGTTTCGTTTGCGGCTTCGACAGTCGCAATCGCCGGGCGACGTCAGTTTGCACTTCCGGGTTGGCAGGAAGCAGCGAGGAAAACCTGCGTATTGCCGACGGCGTGACGTCATATCGGGCCTCTCGCTCGACGAGCGTTTGAAGGCGAGCTGCGCCGGCCAATTCAATTTCAGGAAGGACAGGCGAAAAGATGGCGCGATTTATCATTTCGCGAATGGTCGGAACCGGATTGACGACCAGAAGCAGCTTCAAGACTTCCGCGGCAATCCGTTCTCGCGATAAGGCCATCAAGTCATTCGCGCGCGCCTCGCAGGCCAACAGTCCTTCAGAGTCCGGCGCGCCGTGACCAAAACGAGCGTGAAAGCGGAAGAAGCGTAAGATGCGCAGGTGATCTTCGCCGATGCGTTCTAGAGGGTCGCCGATAAAGCGGACGCGGCGGGCGGCAAGATCCGGCAGGCCGCCTACGAAGTCGATAACGTCACCATCGGGCAGGCTCGCATAGAGCGCATTCATGGTGAAATCGCGTCGTTCCGCGTCCGTACGCCAGTCGTCCGTGTAGGCGACTTCGGCATGGCGGCCGTCCGTTTCGACATCGCGGCGCAGGGTCGTCACTTCAGCAACGATGTCGCCGGAAACCGCCGTGACGGTGCCGTGCGCGATACCCGTGGGAACGGCCTTCAGTCCTGCAGTTTCGAGGCGGCTGACAACCGTGTCCGGCGAAAGCGTCGTCGCCAGGTCGACGTCGCTAACCGG
>JBAUIQ010000101.1:0-4095 GCA_049683075.1 Pacificimonas sp. | reverse complement strand
CCTCGGCTGCGACGCCTATTTCGAGCGCGTGCTTGGCGACGTCCTAGAGACTCGGCGGTCGGCGCGGCTGTCGGTCGCCGCATGAGCCTCGATCTCGCCGATCATGAAACGGGCCTGCCAGTCCCGGACGACCATAAGAAGCAGCTGAAGGCACTTCAGGAGCGGCTCTACCGCGTCCAGGTTGCGCACATCGTCCATCGGCGCCGCGCGGTCATTGCGTTCGAAGGTTGGGACGCGGCGGGGAAGGGCGGTGCGATCCGCAGATTATGCACGAAATGGGACCCGCGCTATTTCGAGGTTCATCCCATTGCCGCGCCCGTCGAGGCGGCCGCCGAGCGACACTATCTCTGGCGCTTCTGGAACCGGCTCCCCGCCTGGCGCAACATCAGCGTCTTCGACCGCACATGGTATGGCCGTGTCCTCGTCGAGCGCGTCGAGGGCTATGCGGACGATGCCGAATGGCGGCGCGCCTATGAGGAAATTAACCGATTCGAGGCCGACCAGGTCGCGTCGGGGACGCCGATCATCAAGCTGTTCGTACATGTGACGCAGGAAACGCAGGACGAGCGCCTCCGCGCGCGGCTCGACGATCCCTGGAAGCGCTGGAAGACAGGCGCCGACGATTATCGCAACCGGGCGAAGCGCGATGCCTACACAGAGGCCCTGAACGACATGTTCGCCCGGACGACCACCGAGGTTGCGCCGTGGACCGTTATCGACGGCAATAACAAGAAGAGCGCGCGCTTGGCCATTCTGGCGCATATTGCCGACCGACTGGAAGCGAGCTGCCCGACGACGACGCCCGACGCCGACCCCGATGTCATCGCGCTCGCCCGCGACACCATCGGCTATCGCGGGTAGCTGGGATGCAGTTCAGGGATTTCGATCCGGCGGAATTTCTCGCCGAATATTGGCAGAAGAGACCGTGTTTGATCCGCAATCCGTGGGAAGCCTGGCAGAACCCGCTGCCGCCGGACGAGCTGGCCGGTCTCGCATGCGAAGATGACGTGGAATCGCGTCTCATCGTGCGAACGACCGACGACTGGTCGCTCGAGCACGGCCCCGTCTCCGAAAATCGCTTCGGAACGCTTGGTGCCAATCCATGGACGCTCCTCGTGCAAGGCGTCGACCGCCTGTTGCCGGAGGTGGCCGCGATTCTAGAACCGTTCCGTTTCATCCCCGACTGGCGCATCGACGACGTGATGGTCAGCTACGCGTCGGACGGCGGCGGCGTTGGTCCGCATTTCGACAATTATGACGTGTTCCTGGTGCAGGGCCTCGGCAGGCGGCGCTGGCGGGTCGGAGGCCCGTGCGACGCGAGCACGCCGCTACGCGCGCATGATGACCTTCGCCTGCTCGCCGATTTCGTGCCAACCGACGACTGGATTCTCGAACCGGGCGATATGCTCTACGTTCCGCCGGGTGTCGCGCATGAGGGCACCGCCGTCGGCGACGATTGCATGACCTACAGCGTCGGCTTTCGCGCACCCAGCCGCGGCGAGCTGATCTCGCATTGGTGCGACCACCTGCTCGACAGACTTGAAGACGACGATCGCTACACCGATCCCGACCTGACCCCACAGGCCGATCCGACCGTCGTCAGCGAGGCGGCCATCGACCGGCTCTATGCGATGATAATTGAGACCGTCGGCGACCGCGACGCGTTCGGGCGCTGGTTCGTGGATCACGTCGCGAAGGACGACGACTGACCGGCTAAGGTCTCAATTCGTCGATCAGCGCGGGCGGCGTTTGATAGCGGCTTTCCTCGGCGCGGGCGACGTGCGGTGTTTGCCGGACCCAGTCGTCGCCAAGGGCTGTTTTCAGGAGGAAGTCGGCAAGGTCGGCGTGGCGGGTGCGAAGCGTGCCGCGCGGCAGGCCGTCGCCACTCACCTCGTAGTCCCCGGTTGCGGGCAGATCGAGCAGCCATCCTGCACGCGCCGCCGTCCAGCGAATGGATTCCGTCGCGCGAAGGACGCGCTCCATTTCCGCCATCTGCCGGAAGATGTTGCGAAGCGGCAGCATGGCGCTGGCCCGGAACCAGTGCGGGACGTCGACATCGTCATCGACGAAGGCGGCACTGATCACGACGAGCCGCTCGACGCCGTGCGCGCGCATGGCCTGCACCATGCGGACCGCGCCCTCTGTGTAGAGCGGCGGCGGATCGATCAGCGTTTTTGGCGAGCGCCCGAGGCCGACGGCGGAAATGACGGCGTCGACGCCTTCGGTCAGGTCCGAGAGGTCGTCTGTTATGAGGTCCGCCTCGCGCCGTTCCAAGCCGTCCCGGTCCGGCAGCGGCCCATCCGGCCAGCTATGTTCGACTGCCCGCACATGGTGCCCGGCGGCGAGGGCCTGTTCCAAGACCTCGCGTCCGGTTTCGCCGCCGGCACCGAACAGCAGCAATTTCTGAGCGGTCGTCGGCATGAGCGTCTCCAAATTTGCGGTTTGAACTGGTAACCGTCCGCGACCCGCCGCCGTTCCTGCGACCTTTTCGTCAAACATGCATGACCGGCGGAAGGGGTGTGAGTTTTCTCAACACTGTCATCCCCGCCTTCGCGGGGATGACAAATTAGTGGGGAGGCCATCCTACCCCTCCCGCCACTCCCCTGGCGGCAGTCCTGCCACAGTCCAGTCTCCCACGCGCCAGCGCACCAGACGCAGCGTCGGAAACCCTACCGCCGCCGTCATGCGCCGGACCTGCCGGTTCTTGCCTTCCGTAATCGTCAGCTCGATCCACGAGTCCGGGATCGCCTTCCGCACCCGGATCGGCGGATCGCGCGGCCAGAGGTCAGGCGCTTCGATCGCGCGAACCTCGGCAGGCCGCGTTCGCCCATCCTTCAGATCGACGCCGGACCGCAGCGCTGCGAGCGCCCTCTCGTCCGGCATACCCTCGACCTGCGCCAGATAGGTTTTCGGCATCTTGTGCCGCGGCTCCGCGATCCGCGCCTGCAACCGCCCGTCGTCGGTCAGAATAAGCAGCCCTTCACTGTCCCGGTCCAGCCGCCCGGCGGGGTAGACGCCCGGCACGTCGATGAACCCGGACAACGTCGGCCGTTCTGTCGGACTTTTCCGGTCGGTGAACTGCGAGAGGACGCCAAAAGGCTTGTTGAAAAGAATTAGGCGGGACACCCAGTACCCTCCTAGTTCAGCATCTCCACCGCCACAGCCGTGGCCTCGCCGCCGCCGATGCAGATGGCGGCGACGCCCTTCTTGCCGCCGCGTGCCTTCAGGGCATGTAGCAACGTCGTCAAAATGCGCGCGCCCGATGCGCCAATGGGGTGACCGAGGGCGCAGGCGCCGCCGTTGACGTTGACCTTCTCGTCTCCCAGCCGAAGGTCGCGGATGGCGGCCATGGCGACGACGGCAAAGGCTTCGTTCACTTCCCAAAGATCAACATCGTCCGCCTGCCAGCCGATGCGCTCCAGCAGCTTCTCGCTTGCCGGAATGGGCGCGGTCGAGAACCAGGCGGGGGCCTGCGCATGGGTGGCGTGGCCCACAATGCGCGCCAGCGGCGTGACGCCGCGCGTCTCGGCTTCGCTTTCGCGCATCAGGACCAGCGCCGCCGCGCCGTCCGAGATCGAGGACGCATTTGCCGCCGTAACAGTACCGTCTTTGCGAAAGGCGGGTTTCAGGGTCGGAATGCGGTCGGCCTTCGCCGTGCCGGGCTGTTCGTCGGTGCCGACGACGCTGTCACCCTTGCGCCCCGCCACCGTCACAGGCGTAACTTCTGTGTCGAAGCCGCCCGTTTCGATGGCATGAAGTGCGCGCTCCAGAGAGCGGATGGCGTAGGCGTCCTGCGCCTCCCGCGTGAATTGGTATCTTTCGGCGCAGTCCTCGGCGAAGCTGCCCATCAGGCGGCCGGGTTCATAGGCGTCCTCGAGGCCGTCGAGGAACATCGAGTCCTTCACCTCGCCGTGGCCCATGCGAAAGCCGCCGCGCGCCTTGGCGAGGAGGTAGGGCGCGTTCGTCATCGACTCCATGCCGCCCGCGACCATGATGTCGGCGCTGCCCGCCGCGATCATGTCTGCTGCGTCCATCACCGCCTTCATTCCCGATCCGCACATCTTGTTGACCGTCGCCGCACCGACGCTCTCGGGC
>JBAUIQ010000100.1:0-9767 GCA_049683075.1 Pacificimonas sp. | reverse complement strand
GACAGGATTCGAACCTGCGACCCCCACACCCCCAGTGTGATGCGCTACCAGGCTGCGCTACTCTCCGACCGCGGCCGCGGAGATAGGCGGACGGGGGCGGGAAAGCAAGCGGCAGGAAAGCCGCGTTGCCCCGGAATGTTTCCCATGGCGCAACGCTGCGGTCCCTTTCGGTCTGTCGGCCAGCTTTGCGGATCAGCCGCCCTGAAGGCGGCGCATCAGGCGCTGGGCGTCGGCGCGCTCGGCGAATTGCTGGTTGTCGCTGAGGGCGCGGCGGACTTCCTTAAGGGCATCTCCGCGCTTGCCGTTGGCGAGATAGGCCTCCGCGAGGTGATAGCGGATTTCGGCGTTACGGGGCAGCGTGTCGGAGGCGCGCTTCAGGAGCTTGAGCGCCTGCTCCTTGTCGCCGCCCTTCTTCAGAAGCACCCAACCGTAGGTATCGACGATCGAAGGATTTTTGGACGCGAAATTATACGCCATCCGAGCGACGGGGACGGCACGCGGGTCGTCGAGCTGTAGATAGGCCCAGGCGAGGTTGTTGAGAATGAGCGGATCGCGATTGCCGACGACCTTCCGCAGCGCCTCGTAATTGGCCACGGCCTTGCGATAGTCACCGCTTTCGAGCTGCAGCTCGGCAATGGACGCCAGGGCGCCCGGATCGGTCTTGTTGTCGGCCTGATAGGCCTGCAGCACATCGATGGCGTCGCTGCGACGGTTCAGAGCTACATAAGACTCCGCGAGCCCGCGCGCGGTACCAAGATCGAATTGCTTCTTGCGCGCCGCCGCAAAGGCCGCAAGCGCGTCCTGCGGCTTGTCGGCTACGAGATACGCGCGGCCGAGAGCGTTTTCCGAAATATTAGAGTCCGGCTCCTGATTGCGGAGGCGGATGGCCCATTCGCGCGCCTGATCCACGCGGCCATTGCGCGCCTCGAGTGCGATCAACTCAAGATAGGCAGGCACGGTGTTGTCGGCCGTGATCGTCAGCGCGCGCTGGAACGTGTTGCGCGCGTCATTCACCCGGTCGTCGGCCTGGAGCGCGCGACCAAGAAGAATTCGCGGCAAAAGACGGTCGGGCTCGGCCGCAACCATGCGATCGAAGAGCGAGACGAGCTGCGACTGGCGACCGGTCGCCTCGTAGATCCGGGCGGCGGCGAGCATGGCATTTGCGTCCTCGGGGAAATCACGAAGCAGAGCCGAGGCCTCATTCGAAGCCTGATTGGTGTCGTTCGAGGCCAGATAGGCGTTGGCGAGCTCGATCCGCGGGCGTGAATTTGTACGGTCGGCCGTCGCCGCCTGCTGCAGCCATTCGAGCTGCTCCTGAAGATCGCCCTCGATACCGGCGAGCTCTCCAAGCGTCGACAGCGCGCGAACATCATCCGGATTGTCCTGCACGACCTTCCGAAGCTCGGACTTTGCCGCGCGGGCGTCGCCCTTGGCGATGAGGAGCTGCGCGAGATTGCGGCGGGCCTCGGGATAGTCGGGCTTGCGCTTCAGCGCAGCGCGGAAGGCCGCCTCCGCTTTGTCGCGTTCGCCGAGACCAAGAAAGGCGCCGCCGCGAAGGTTATAGCCCATCGGAAGTTCAGGATGGGCCTTCGCGATTTGGGTCGATGTGCGAAGAGCCTGGCGGAAGTCGCCCTCACGAAGTTCGATCAGCGACT
This sequence comes from Pacificimonas sp., assembly GCA_049683075.1. Classification (GTDB taxonomy): domain Bacteria; phylum Pseudomonadota; class Alphaproteobacteria; order Sphingomonadales; family Sphingomonadaceae; genus Pacificimonas. The sequence goes on along the minus strand of JBAUIQ010000100.1, from coordinate 8,112 downwards.
TCATCATCAGCGCGGCGAGCGAATTCTGATCGCTCTTCAGGATGCCCGAGATCGTGTCCTCGGCAAGGTCCGTCTGGCCCTGCAAAAGCTGCGTCATCGCCAGCTGATTCTTGACGGACGAATCGCCGGACAGTTCTTCGGCCTTTTGCAGATATTCCTGCGCCTCGGTGACCATTCCGGCCCGCGCGCGGGCGGCACCGGCGATTGCGAAGACACGCGCATCGGCTGCGTCGGCATCGATGATGGGTTTGACCGTCTGGAAGGCGCCGGTGGAATCGCCCTTTTCGAGCTGGGCCGTCGCATAGAGCTTGCGGGCCGTGACGCTGTTCGGGATCTTGCCGACGAGCTGGCCGAGATATTCGTTCGCCTGCTGTACGTTTCCGCCGTCGAGCGCGAGCAGACCCTGAAGCATTAGCGCTGGGGCGAAGTCATTTAGGAGGCCACGCGTCTGCGTCATCAAGGTGCGGGCATTGTCGCCGCGTCCGTTTCGGGTTTCGAGAACCGCCTCGAGGTAGAGCGCCAGCGGATGTTTATCGACAAGCTGATTGACCCGCGCGATGTCCGCGCGCGCCTCCTTCTCCTTGCGCAAATCGCCGAGTGTCGCGGCACGTTCGAGAAGCGCCTCTACGTTGTTGCGATCGACCTCGATCGCCGTGTTGAGATAGGGAAGCGCCTCCTCGAGACCCTCGGCGTTGCGCGTCATGTCCGCCATGACGATCAGCGTCTTCACATGACCGGGACGATCGCGAAGGATGCCCTGGACGAGCTGCTGACCCTGCTCGTGCTCCCCGATCGCGCCGAGGAACCGGGCGACGGCGTTGACGGTCGCCGGATCCTTTGGCGCGAGCGCGAGCGCGCGATTGAATTCGCGCTCGGCTTCCTGAAACTCGCGATTGCGAAACGCGATATTGCCGCGAAGGCGCGAGGCATATGCCTCGAACTGCGGCGGGATTGTCGCGGGGTCGAGCAGGTCCGACGCCTCGGCCACATTGTTCTGCAGGATCTGGGCATGCGCACGCAGGTGGCGCACCTTCTGTCCATCGATCCCTGCACGCACGGCACGCTCTAGTTCCGTCTGCGCCTGAACGCCGCCGCCCAGTTCCAGAGCGACGCGCGCCTGCAACACCCGGGCAAGGCCGTTGTCGGGGTCGTCCTTTAGGGCGTTGAGGAGATGGACGCGGGCGGTCCGGAAGTCGCCCGACTGAAAGGACTGGAAGCCCTTCAGATAATTGTCCTCCGATTCCGTCTCGGCATCGGCGAAGGCAGGCGTTGCGGCCAAAGGCAGCATGGCACCCAGGGCCGCGACCGCGACACCGCGGACGAGGGCGGCGCGAAGGCCGCTCACGCGGTTGGTCTTGCGGAAAATCGTCATCATCTTGCTCCTGTTTCCCTCCGAAGTGGGCCGTTTTGCCGTCGGCCCCTCTCCTCGCGCATCTCTACGCGAACAGAGCGTGATTTGCCTCACGCCCTAAACATCAATCTCATACTGTTTCATCAGATCGTACAACGTCGGGCGGCTGACCCCAAGCAGCTTCGACGTCCCCGAAATGTTATTCTCCGTCCGCGAAAGCGCGGCGCGGATCGCCTTCCGGTCCGCCTCCTCACGCGCCTGCCTGAGGTTGAGTGGCGGCGCGTCATCCGCGTCCTCAAAATCGAGATCAGCAGCCGCGACACGGTCGCCGTCTGCCATGATGGTCGCACGCTTCACACGGTTCTCAAGCTCGCGGACGTTCCCCGGCCACTCCCAACGCTCGATGGCGGACAGGGCGGTCGGCTCGAACCCCTTCAACTTACGCTTCATCTCCGCCGCGAATTTTTTCAGGAAGAAATTGGCGAGAAGTACGGCGTCACCCTCACGCTCCGCGAGGGATGGGATCCGGACGACGACCTCTGCAACACGATACCATAAGTCCTCCCGGAATGTCCCGGCAGCGATCATGTCCTCGAGATTTTGATGCGTCGCGCAGACGATTCGAACATCGACGGGAATGGTCTTGCGCCCGCCGATGCGCTCGACGACGCGCTCTTGCAGGAAACGAAGCAGTTTCACCTGTAGTTGAAGCGGAATGTCGCCGACCTCGTCGAGGAAAAGCGTACCGCCCTCAGCCAGTTCGATCTTGCCCTCGGTCGTTTTGGCAGCGCCCGTGAACGCACCCTTTTCATAGCCGAACAGCTCGGCCTCCAGGAGATTTTCCGGGATGGCGGCGCAGTTGATGGCGACGAATGGCTTAGCGGCGCGCGGGCTCTCGTCGTGCAGCCCCCGCGCGAGCAGCTCTTTACCCGTTCCCGAGGCACCCAGCAGCATCACCGACACATCGGTCGAGGCGACGCGCTCGATCATGCGGCAGACCTTCTGCATCGTTTCAGCTGAGGTCACGAGGCCACCGAGCTCGGTATTCGCCTGTTTGGCGGCGAGCGCGGCATTTTCCGCCTCGATCTGATGCAGGTGAAACGCGCGGGCAACGATCAGGCCAAGCTGATCGATGTCCACAGGCTTCTGATAAAAATCATAGGCGCCGGTCGAAATGGCCCGAAGAGCGCTTTCGCGCGCGCCATGGCCGGATGCGACGATGACCTTCGTGTCCGGTTTCAGTTCCAGAATTTCTTCGAGCGTCCGAAAACCTTCCGTCGCGCCGTCCGGGTCCGGCGGAAGGCCTAGGTCGAGAGTGACGACGTCGGGTTCATGCAGGCGTAGTGCCTCGAGCGCAGTCTTCCGGTCTCCCGCGATCACGATCTCGTAGTCCTCGTACGCCCATTTCAGCTGTCGCTGCAGGCCCTCGTCATCCTCGACGACGAGCAGGGTCGGGGTCGCGCCGTTCGATGCCATCAGGCCGCTTCCTGCCCGACCGGGCTTACTGGGAAGTGAATGACGAAACGCGTTCCCTCACCCGGTGTCGTTTCGACGTCCATTCGCCCTCCCCCGCTGCGTACGATCTCGCGGGCTTCATAGGCGCCAATGCCGAAGCCGGCAGTCTTCGTCGAACGGAAGGGTCGGAACAGGCCGTCCCGCACAAATTCTGCTGTCATGCCCTCTCCCCTGTCCTCGACGATCAGCTTGACCGCACCGGCCTCGTTCCGAAGCCGGAGATCGACGGGCGACCCCGCCGAACCAGCATCGATGGCATTCTGCACGAGATGTCCGACCGCCTGTTCCAGTTTGGAACGACTGCCGGGGATTTCAAGCGGATAGTCCTCCGCATCGAGGCGGACATTGGCCCCCGTCCGGTTCTTATCGGCGGCGATTTCGACCAGCATGGCGCGAAGGTCGAAATGCTCATCGGCACGTGGGCCGGCGCTTTCCTGGGAGAGACGGGCGAGCATTTCGTTCATCTTGCCGACTGAGCTTTGCAATGTCGCGACCATATCGGCGCGAAATTCGGGGTTATCGGCATGTTTTTCGGCGTTGCGCGCAACCAGACTGAGCTGCGAAACAAGATTCTTGATGTCGTGCATGATGAAGGCGAAGCGGCGGTTAAATTCTTCGAATTTGCGCGATTCCTCTAGACTTTCCAGGGCGGATTGCTCGGCGATATAGCTGGCCGCCTGTCGTCCGACGGTGCGCAAGATGTCAAAATCCTCCCAGTCGAGGTCGCGGCGGCTTCGCGGCCGTTCGAGAAGGATGGTTCCCGTCAGCGCGGCGACGTGGCCAAGCGGCACGAGAAGCCAGGCGCGCGGATTGCCTGAGATCGCCTTCGGAAGTCCTGCGCCATCGGCGCCGACTTCGACGATGCGCGCGTTCGTTCCGAGCGATTCAGCAAGCGATGGCGAAAGATCGAAAGGGACGGGGTCGAGGGAGCGGAAATTCCACCGCGCGGCGGGCTGCATCTGTCCATGCGCGTCGAGGACGTAGAGGGCACCACCGGGCGAATCGACGATAGACGCAACGCCCTCGACGACGCGCTCCGGCAGCTGCCCGAAGCCGGGACCGGAGCGCGAGACCGTTGTGATGAAGCGCAGCCATTCTTCCCGATAATCATATTTATAGGCGAAGAAATGCTTGTTGATTTTCACCCGTAACCAGGCGCGGGCGCGTCCGGAGAAGAGAACCGTCGCGCCAAGGAGGATCGCCGCGAAAACGAGCCCGATCTGAAGCAACCTGGACCAGTCGCCGCCGACAATACCGAGCAGCCACGCCGCCAGCGACATGACAACGAGGTAAAGCCCGACGGCCCCGAGCGCGAAAGTCTGAAACGCCGCTTGCCGAGAGAGCTGGATCGTCAGCCCGCGATTGCGCAGTGTCGACAGGAGGAAGAGCGGCGCGAGGGCGGCGTTTGCAAGTCCGCGACCGTCGAAAAAGCTGACGGCGAGTACCGGATCGAGCAACTGCAGCGTGAAGAGATTGAGGTCATAGGCAAAAAGACCGGCAAGCCCGATGCAGAGGAGGTTAAGGCTCCACCGGTTCGCGGGCGCGCTCGAAACGAAGAGATTATGCGTCAGGACGAGGCCACCGACAGCGAGAACGACGCGCGTCAGGTCCGAAACGAAATCGAGAAGCGCCGCGGCGCCTACGTCGATTGCATTCGCAAGGTCGATGCCGAGTTGAACTGCGCTGAGGCCGAGGAGCGCATAAACCAAGGTAAGGGACGGATTACCTTCCCTGCCCTCCCAGCTCGATTTCATGAGAGCCGCAATGAAGACGATCCATGCGCCGCCACGGAGCGTTTCACCGACCGAAAGCGTGAGCGCGAACCACTCCCCGGTGCTGATACCGTGCGCCAGAAATGCTGCCCAAAGCGCCGTGACGGCACTGGCCCCGGCAAGCCATAGCGGCGCGCGAGACCGACGGGCGAAAATCAGCGCGACGGCGAGGGCGGAAAAGACGCCCGTGGCGACCCAGTGGCTGAATACCGCTTCCTCGCCGGTCATCCGCCGATCACCTGACCCCGTCCTGCCACACGACGACCCGGACGGTCTGGATGAGGATCACGATATCGAGGAACAGGCTGTAATTCTTAATATAGTAGAGGTCGTATTCCAGTTTGTGCCGCGCGTCCTCGACGCTCGCGCCATAGGGATAGTTGATCTGCGCCCATCCCGTTATGCCGGGTTTGACGACATGGCGCTCGCGGTAGAACGGGATCTCCTTCGCCAGCTCCTCGACGAAGACCGGCCGCTCGGGGCGCGGTCCGACAAAGCTCATATCGCCTTTGAAGACATTGAAGATCTGCGGGATCTCGTCGATCCGCGTGGCCCGGATGAATTTTCCGACGAGCGTCACACGGGGGTCGGCAGCCTGGGCCCAGACCGCGCCATTCTTCTCCGCATCCTGCACCATCGAGCGGAATTTGGTTACATAGAAGGGCTTCCCGAACTGACCAATGCGCTCCTGCCGGTAGAAGACCGGGCCTCTGCTCGTCGCCCAAACGAAGAATGCTGAGAGAATCAGAACCGGGGCGGACAAGAGAAGCAAAAGGCCGCTGGCGAACAGATCGAAGGCGCGCTTCGATATGACGGCGAGCGCACGTGAACCCAGAAATCCGTCGGAGAAGATCAGCCAGGACGGGTGGATCGATTTCAGGTCGACGCGCCCCTTCGATCTTTCGAGGAAGCTCGACATATCGAGGACGCGAATTCCGGCAAGCTTCGCCGCCAGAAGCGGCGCGGTTGGGAGGGAGCCGCGCCGTTCGTCGAGCGCGAGAACGATCTCTTCGACCTGATTTTCAAGACAATAGTCGGCCAGCGACTCAACCTCGGCCAATGGGTTCGCGCAGGCGATGTTATGTTCTGCGCGCGTCAGCGAAAATTGCCGCACGATACGGAACCCGGAATCCTCGCGTTCCTCCAGCTCCCGCATCCGGGCGCCCTGCCGTCCTGCGCCTAAAACGACGATTGGCTCGCGAAAGCGTTGCCAACCGATAATCGCGAGGAAGAGCGTTCTCGACAGGATGACGAATAAGAAAGAGAAGCCAACTGCATAGACGACGACGAGGCGATAAATCGTGAGGGTCGGAATGAAGAGAAGCAGCGCGGACAGAACCACGACACTGAGCAACATCGCAGCCGTCAGACGGGCGGCGGTCATGCGCAAACTGCGAAAACTTGAAAGCTGATAGGCGCCGAGCCCAAGCATTGCGACGTAGACCGTCGTCGTAAACAGGATGAGCTCCACCCAACGCCCAGATACATCGGTCACACCGCCACCGATCCGCCAGGCAAGCAGCGCGCTCACAAGAATGAGCCCGATCTCGACCAGACCGAGCATCAATAGTGACCGCGGCAGATAATGTTTGAACAGGCGAATCACGAGGTTTTGCGAAGCCTAGCAAGCGAATGAAACGGGATGGGAATAGCGGCCGTACGATAGGTTAAACGACTTGCACTGTCCCTTAATGGGATTTCGTTACGAATTCCATTCTCGCAAAAAGCCAAATTTTGTGCCGTGACCCATTCCGCCAATCCCACCGTCGATGAAACGACGCCAATACGAACGGTTCCAATTACGATGTCGAAACAGAATCCTCAAAGCTCGATGATTCACCCGGTGATTCTTTCCGGAGGCAGCGGCACTCGCCTATGGCCTTTGTCGCGCACCCTCCGTCCGAAACAGATGCTGTCTCTCGGACAATCGACCAGCATGATCGCCGCGACGGCGGCGCGCGCCGTCGGCGACGGCTTTGCGCCCGCAATCATTGTTGCCGGGGCGGCGCATGAGCGCCTCGTATCGGAAGCGTTGGTACACAGTCCGCCCGGGACGACGATATTAGAACCCGCCGCACGGAACACCGCTCCCGCTATCGCTTTGGCTGCACATCAAGTCGCCACCAAAGCAGCCGACGACTTGCTGCTCGTCATGCCGTCCGATCACCTTATTGCGGACGTGGCTGCTTTCCATGAGGCCGTCATAGCGGGCGCGGCGTTGGCGGATGACGGCTGGCTCGTGACCTTCGGTATCGAACCGGACCGTGCGGAGACCGGATATGGCTATATCGAAGCGGGCGAGGAATTGTCGGCGCGCGGACGGGTGGCGGCGCAATTTCGCGAGAAGCCGGACCTCGACACTGCCAAATCCTACATCGCGACGGGGGGTTTCTACTGGAACGCCGGTATTTTCCTGATGCGCGCGGACCGTTATCTCGACGCGCTTGCCGCGCATGCCGCTGATATGGCGTCCGCGAGCCGAGACGCCTTTACGGCGGCGGTGCGAGAGGGCGACGTTCTCCGTCCCGATGCCGCTGCCTTTCAGCGCTCGCCCAGTCAGTCGATCGACTATGCAGTTATGGAGCGCGAAGCGCGGAAAGCCGTTGTGCCCGTATCCATGGGCTGGTCCGATATCGGGTCTTTCGAAGCGCTGCACGACGTCCTGCCTCAGGATGCCGAGGGAAATGTTGTTCAGGGCGATGCCATCGTCGACGGCTGCCAGGGCAGTCTCGTCTGGTCGGAAGGCCTGTTGGCGGCAGCGGTCGACCTCGACGACATCGCGCTGATCGCGACGCCCGATGCCGTGGTCGCCCTGCCCCTGAAGCGATCGCAGGAAGTGAAACGGATCGTCGCGCGGTTGAAGGACGATGAACGGCCCGAGACGGAAGACGCGCCGCCCGCACCCGGCAGGCGTTGATCGACCCCAATGGCTTCGATATAGCGCGCGCTTCGGTCGTCGGACCGACCGGCCAGTGCGGACACGTGGGTGAGTGGCTGAAACCAGCGGTTTGCTAAACCGCCATACGGGTTAATTCCGTATCGAGGGTTCGAATCCCTCCGTGTCCGCCAGCTGCCCTTTCCCAGATATTCCCATTTTGCCTCTGACGCGCGGAACCTAAAGGCATTTAGTTTTTTCGCTTGCCCCAGACGTTCCCTTTGTGTTCTATCTGTTCCCACACAAAGTGTGGGTAAAAGTGAGGGTAGAAAGTATGGCGGACTGATGGGGAACCTAACGGCACTAAAGGTGAAAGCGCTTGCTGAGGCCGGACGCTATTCAGACGGCAACGGTCTATTTTTGAGCCTTTCGTCGAAAGGCGTTGGCAGCTGGATCCTACGGATACAGTCAAAGGGGAAGCGACGAGACATCGGTTTAGGACCAATGTCCGAGATCTCTTTAGCCGATGCGAGAGATGCAGCGACTGATGTCCGTCGCGATATAAGGGCCGGTGTCGACCCTGTTCTCGAAAGAAAGAA
>JBAUIQ010000099.1:0-3902 GCA_049683075.1 Pacificimonas sp. | reverse complement strand
TTCGAACAGGGACTTCTCCAGACCTGGCGGGACGAGCAGCTTTATGGCTCGGCGCCGCGCGGCGTCGATCTGGTTGAAAACATCCTTTACCGATCGCGCATCGAACTCCCGAGCCAGGTTCCCGTCGGTACCTATTCGGTCGAGATCCATCTGATCGAGGACGGCGATGTGGTATCGTCGACCACTCGTACCATCGAAGTCGACAAATCCGGCTTCGAGCGCACCGTCTTCGTCGCAGCGCAGAACCGCAGTCTCACTTACGGCATCCTGTCGGTGTCGCTTGCCCTCCTCCTCGGTTGGGCGGCGAGCCTTTTCGTCCGCAGAAGCAACTAACGCGCTAACCCGATCCTAACGTCCGACGGTCTAGGACCCGCCCTTCAATCTTTTTGAAGTGGGTCGACATATGGATCAGGGTTTCCAGCCGCCGATGGCGAGCAGCGGATCGTTTCAGGGTTCAGAACCCGCATCCGCAGGCACGGTCATCGGCACGATCCGCGAGATTTCGGGCGGCGCCGCGCTCTGCCGCTTCGATCACGCCGCCCTCAACGAAATCGCTTCGCATGGTGACGAAACCGTCGCCAGTTCGGGTGCCGTGGGCAGCCAGATCAAGGTGAAAGTCGGCGATTGCTGGCTGCTTGGCAACGTCCGCAATCTTCGCGCCGATCCCGATCTCGACGCGGCGATTCTCGCTGAGGTCGACTTTCTCGGCGAAGGCAACGAGGCCCCGGACGGTACGCTGACCTCGTTTCGTCGAGGCGTCACCCGTTACCCAATGCCGCAGACACCGGTTTTCACCGTCAGCCGCGCGGATTTGGATGCGGTCTACGCCGCAGACGAGCGCGCCCATGTCGAAATCGGCACAGTTTACCCCACCAACGATGTCCGTGGCGCGCTCTTCATCGATGCGATGCTGGGCAAGCATTTTGCCCTTCTCGGATCGACCGGTACGGGTAAGTCCACCAGCGCCGCTCTCATTCTTCACCGCATCGTAGAGCAAAATCCGGAAGGCCACATCGTCATGCTGGATCCGCACGGCGAATATGCCGCGGCGTTCTCGTCAAATGGTCAGATTTTCAACACCGACAATCTCGATCTCCCCTACTGGCTGATGAACTTTGAAGAACATTGCGAGGTCCTCATCACCACCGAGGGCTCCGAGCGCGAGCAGGACATGGATATCCTGGCGAAGTGCGTTCTCGCCGCCCGCTCGAAAAGCCGCGTCGCCCAGTCGCTCGGCAAGCTGACCGTCGATTCCCCGGTGCCCTATCTCCTATCCGATCTTCTGGCGGCGATTTCGGCGGGCATGGGCAAGCTGGACAAGGCGGGCGATTCAGCGCCCTACATGCGCCTCAAGTCGAAGATCGAGGAGCTGAAGGGCGATCCGCGCTACGGCTTCATGTTCAACGGCCTTCTCGTTTCGGACTCGATGCCGGAATTTCTGTCGAAGATTTTCCGCCTTCCTGCCGAAGGGAAGCCGATCTCGATCATCGACCTGTCCGGCGTGCCGACCGACATCGTCACCGTCGTCGTCGCCGTCCTGTCTCGCCTCACCTTCGATTACGCCATCTGGTCCCGCCGCGAGCCGCAGCGCCCCATCCTGCTCGTTTGCGAAGAGGCGCACCGCTACGTACCCTCCGACCGGTCGAGCGCACCGAGCGCGGTTCGCAAGGTGCTGGAATCGATCGCCAAAGAGGGCCGTAAATATGGCGTTTCGCTCGGCCTGATTACGCAACGACCCTCCGATCTCGCCGAGGGTGTTCTGTCGCAGTGCGGAACGATCATCTCCATGCGCCTCAATAACGAGCGCGACCAGATGTACGTCCGCAACGCCATGCCGGAAGGCGCCCGGGGATTCCTCGATTCAATCCCTGCACTCCGGAACCGCGAGTGCATCGTCTGCGGCGAGGGTGTGAACATTCCAATCCGCGTTCGCCTCGACGACCTCAGCGCCCATCTTCGTCCCGCGTCCGACGATCCCCTTTTCTCCGAGCTCTGGAAAGAGACAGGCGGCGAGCGCGAGATCATCGAACGCACAATCCACAGGTGGCGAGGTCAGGGACGGTAGAAGTAGTTGCACATGACCGCGCACTCATTGTATGCACTCCGCGTGCATAATGAAGGGGACGCATATCATGAGTGCTCGCATCGGTCCCGCAGTTCGTGAAACGTCTGATGGCGAGAGGCAACGAACAAGTTTGTCGCTGGATAAGAAGACAGTCCAAGAGGCAAAATCGTTCGGGATCAATATATCCCGTGCCTGCGATGTTGCGCTTGAGAAAGCTGTAAAGGCTGAGCGCCAGCAGCGTTGGCGCGAAGAGAATCGAGATGCGTTTGCTGCCTGGAACGAGTACATCGCAGAAAACGGCATTCCGCTCGCAAAGTATCGCATGTTCTGATGGCGCAGTTCCATGCGCATCGGACACGCGACGGCAGTTTGGTCATGGATTGCCAGTCGCCAATCCTGCATGGTCTCGACACGACACTTGTCGTTCCGCTCGAGATCGAAGGACGGATCAGATCGCCATTTTCGCGAATGAACCCGGTTCTGGAGATAAATGGCTCGCAGATGGTTCTGTACCCGCAGGGTATGGCCACTATTCCTACCAGCGAATTGAGTGAGCCCGTCGCCGATCTCGAGGAGCAACGGGATCGGATCATCGGGGCAATCGACGTCCTGATCACTGGGGTTTGACCGCCGAGGTTTGAGCGCTGGGAAGCTGACTACAGCAGTCCCCACAGCAAACGCAGCGCCACGAAGAGAATCAATCCCGCCGTCGCTAGCCGGATCACCCGATCCGGCAGTGTCGTTGTCGCGAGCAGGCTGCCGATCTGGCCGCCGATAAAGACGGCCAGCATAAGAGGCCAATAAGCGGCCAGATCAGCCGTTCGTCCGCTCTCCGATAACTTCGTGAACTGTCCCGCGAGACCTGCGAGAGAATTCGCCAGAATGAAGGCGGAGCACGTCCCGGCGATCGCCTTGGCCCCGCCCCAGCGGGCGATATGGAGGATCGGCGCGAGAAAAATGCCGCCGCCGATTCCGACGAGCCCGGAAATCAATCCCAGACCACCGCCGAGCCCAGGTTCGCTCCATAGGGGAAGACGACGCGGACGGTCCGCGCTCGCTGGCGGCGATACGAAGAGCATATTTAGGCCGGCGACGAGCAACGCGCCGCCAAGGATGAATATGAAGACGGTCTCTGACACATTGATACGACCCCCAAGCCAGGCGGCCGGGACGCTGAGCGCGAAAAGAGGCCAGACGCGCCGCCACGGGATGTGACCGCCCTTGGCAAACCTGATCGTCCCGCCAATGACAACAATGATGTTGCAGATGAGGGCAACACTGGGGAGCAGGCGGTAGTCGGTTTCTGCCAGTACGAGGAGCGCGTTGTAGGTCGAGCCGCCGCCAAAGCCAACGCTGGCATAAAGGCCCGCCGTCAGGCCGAAGAGAAGCGCCAACTGTGTCACGTTTTAGTCGGTCTCGGAACCGGCACGTCCTGCATCGGGTTGATTGGGAAACAGCAGTCGAAGGTCTTTCAATATGCGCTCCCTCATCCTCGCAACCGCTTTGCCAGTATTTCTAGTCGCTTGCGAAGATGCACCGCCGACCCCCGCCGAGATTGCCCGGGAGCAGGCTGCCGAAGTTCGTGACCAGGCCGACGACCGTGCCGACGAGCTCGAAGAACGCGCCGACGAGGTTCGCGAACAGGGCGAGCAGCGGGCCGAGGAACTGGAAGCCCGCGCCGAAGCGCTTGAATCAGGGCAGCCGCTGCCCGGCACGCAGCAACAATAGCTATTGGTCGGCGGCGAACAGGAGCTCCGACGGACCGCGCTCCGCTTGCAGACGCGTCGCAACAAGCTCGGCCTGCTCAAGCGCCCGGAGAACATTGCCTGAGCTGATC
>JBAUIQ010000098.1:0-5187 GCA_049683075.1 Pacificimonas sp. | reverse complement strand
GAAGGTCCGCGCGTGAGGCTGGACGGCATCGCCGCTAGGGAGATGGACGGTCGCTGTCTGCCCGGTCACCCATGCCCCGTCATGGAACCTCTTGCGGCACGGGAACGGCTTGTCGGCATATTGGCTCCTGCACGAACGCAGCTCATGAAATCGCGCCATATCGCGCTCGAAGGGGCACCCAGCCTTTCCTGCAAGTCGAGCGGTAGCGCAAAAGGGAATCGCACGGGTGCAATATGTCGAACTGTGTTGAACGAAGATGTCGGTTGCGCGGTGATCCAGGCAGGTGCCGCGCTTGAATGGCGGCGCTACAGCGGCGGCCGCTATGCCGACTGCTTCCCGGAGCGGAGATAGCGCAGCCATGCTTAGCGATTGGGAACTGTTCGCGGTCGCGAGAAAGCTGATCGAAGAGTACGGTCTCGAAGCCGCAGACGCCGCCCTACGGCGGGCGGATGACATGGCGCAACGCGGCGATCTGGATGGTGAAGCCGTCTGGCTCGCAGTCGGCCGCAAGATCGAACTTCTGCTCGCAAACCCGTCGGGCCTACCGAACTAAGGGTAACTTATTGTCGACCTTCCGAGTCCCGATTCTCAATGTTGGACAGAAAGAAAAGCCCCGGCGGGAAACCCGCCGGGGCTGAGGTTCAGTCGATGGGATCAGCATCCGCGTTGGGATTGCTCTCGACGCGTGTGTTGAAGTCGACGCTGTCCGCGATGATCTCGGTCGACCAGCGCTCGATGCCGTCCTTGTCGGTGTATTTGCTGTACTGAATGCGCCCGTTGACGGTGACGATCATGCCTTTCTTGGCATATTTGGCGCAGGTCTTGCCGAGGCCGTTGAAGACCGTGACACGGTGCCAGGACGTATCCATGGCGGTGTAGCCGTTATCGTTCTTGTAGGTCTTGCCGTCCTTGTAGCTCGGACGATCGGTGGCGACGCTGAGCGTGGTGATCGTGGTCTCGCCCTTTGTCTCGCGGACCTCTGGATCCTGGCCGAGACGGCCGACGACGATTGCGATATTGGTGCTCATGATGTCTCTCCTGATGGGGTCGCCGGGACCATCCCGTCGACTGACCCCGATGAGAGCTTCAGCCGGGGCGGGCGCACCGGAAGCGCAGCTGCAGGGGAACCGCAAACCGAGGGTAATGGCGCGCCTGCGCCACCCCGCTGGTTTGCGGTTGCGACCGTTCCGGAGGAAGTTCAGGGGTCAGACAGTCGACTTGGGAAATGGTCCGCCACCGGCGATCCATGGAGAGACATGGACATGGGCACATACTGCTATGCGATGTCGCACGGCGAACAGGGTTCCGGATGTTGCTTATGAAAGGGCTCACAAGTTTTGCGGCCTTAGTGGCCATCGACTTTCAACAGGGCGTGGCTATGAGAAGGATGTGGAGGCGCGACGCCCTGAGCCTGCCAGCGTCATCTATGCAGACAGGGTTACGGCCAGTTGCGAAATCGACCAGCTGATCACCGTGACGGGTTCAATGGCAAGCATATACGACCGGACAGTCAAGCCGCCGGTGCGAGATCGTTCAAAGCCTCGCACAGCCTTTCGGAGGTCGAGAAGATGCTCACCTGATCGCCCAATATGACGACGCAGCCGCCGCCGAATCCGCCGGGCCTGAGTTTGGTGGAACTGCAGGCATATTCGAAGCCGACAGGATGCGCCGATCTAGCCGCGCGCGACAGCAGGTTGGCGATCGCTTCTGGATCGACGAAGTCGCCGCTGAAACAGACCTCGGTCATTCCATCGTCGCCTGTCTCGAGCCGTTCGATCGCGCAGCCGATCCCGGGCATTTCAGAATCCGGAAACAGGTCGAGGAAACTGCCGAAGGGATCGTCGACCTTCGCCGGAAAAGCCTCGGCAAAACTGTCGCCGAGGCCGGCATAATCCCTTAAGCGATCTTGTCCGCTCGGACTTTCGTGGAGCGCTTCAATAGCGTCGGAACAGGCCTCGAGAAGCGCCGCGTCAGCTGCGGAACAGCGGATCGTGAACGCCGCGGATACATGATCGTTTGCCATGATGATGGCTCCTTGTTCGATTAGTGAATGCGGGCGGCGGCTGCCGAGCTGCCCCGTTTCGCCAGCCGAAGCTTCTGTTCGAACTCGCTTTCGATGAAAGCCGCTCTCCTACCCCCGGAAAGACGGCGGATGCGGATACGGTTTTCGAAATACGCCTGCACCCAGCGCTGTCGTTCTTCGGATCTGCCCTGATCGAGACTTTCCGAGGCCATCATGTAGAAACGGAACAGGAAGCCGTACTGGATGCGTTCAGGCATCGCGACCAGCGCTTCGAGCGACGCACCGTCGTCCGAGAAATGCCGAAGGACATGGATCTCGCAGCCCCCGCCATGTTCGACCAAGATGAAATAGCGGTCGCCGCGCGTCGCAAGCTTCAGGGAATAGGCACCGTAACAGACGCCGACACCTAAGGCCGTGCCAAAGCCGCGCTGTTCGCGGCTCGCGCAGGGCTCGGATATGATTTCGTAGCCATCAAAGGCCGTGTTCCGATCGGCGGTTTTCAGGATTCTGGTCGGGGTCATGATGACGTTCCTTCTCGTTCGATACGATAGATTATGGTGAGAACCAGCGGGTGCGCGGCGCAATCAAAGCTGGAACGCGCGCATCGGCGCGCGTTCGTCGGCGAGACCCTGGGCAATACCCATCCCAATCGCGCGAAATTCGAGGCGGGCTTTGTCGGACCAGGTGCTTGGCCCGGTCCGGCATTTCCGCATCACGCGTCTGACCGCCTGAAAATTCGATGTTCCGCAATGTATGTTTCGTGCGAAGCGTTCGCCGCGCTCGAAGCCATCGCGGAACGACGCGGTGTTGAAGATATAGCGCGGCGGGTCCGGTTGTTTGCAGTTCGCAGGGAGTCCACTTGGGTGAAGCGGCGCTTCGACAAGTTCCTCGGCAAAGCGCTCGTCGAGAAGATGCGGAGCGGCACCTGTCTTCATTTCGTCGAAATCATGTGCCCCGGCCGTGAACCAGCGCTCTTGGGTACCGTGATCGCCGCGTTCACTGATGATCCTGCGGCAGACGAAGCCGACTTGACCTTCGGACACCCACCACGCCCACGACCCGAAGGCCGACATGATCTCCCATTCTCCGACATTGGCTGCTGTCTTTTCACGCCTCGCGATCGCAGGGCTCTCCGCAGCGGTCAGTTCGACCCTGAAATGGCGTTCATAGGCGCCAGGATCGTGGCGTTTGAGGTTGTCCTTTGCCACCGACAGCTTCGAGGCGAACGGCGGACCCTCGGCGCCGGCAAATTCGTCCGCAAACGCGATCAGGATGCGTGCATGATCACAGTCTTCTTCATAGTTCCGGCCTTCGCACCGGAGCGCGGGCGGCATTGCCGCCTGGCGTTCTGCCGACAGAATGTATCCGCCATGGCTGGGCGTTGAGACCCGCCATATGCCGGGCAGGTCCTCTATTGCATCCTGAACGGCTCCCCAGATCGAATGAACGGGCCGAGGCGTTGAAGCGAAAGATGGCATGAGAGGTCTCCGACATGAAAAAAGGCAGCACCTTCACGGTGCCGCCCCTGTCGAAGCCGCCTCTCCTTTTCGCTGCCGGACGGCAGCGTCAGGTCAGGTTTTACCGCCGACGCGCTCGGCATCCTTTTTCAGCAGATATCCTACAATATAGAGGACGCCGCCGCCGCTGATGAGGGCAGTGGACAAGATGGCAAGAAAATCACTCATGACACTCCTCCAGTGCATCTGCCGCGAACCGATTGAACCGCTCTACCTGTCTCGGCTCTAAACTCGCGCTTGGGCTCTCGTCAGTCAATCACTGGACAGCCAGTTCGCATTTGTCAGATCCGTCTGTCCAGACCTGTGTCAGGGCCACGAGGCCGCCGACCACAATGCTGGCGAAACCGATTTTCTGCAGGATACCGATCCATTTTCATCTGCATTTCCTTACCCAGTCCAGCTTTCACTGACAAACGGATCGAAGGTCAGAACCAGGTCTTCGGGACCGAACTTCGCCCGCGTGCGAACAGCTCGATCTCATCAAGAACAAGGTAGCGCTGCCGTTCGTCGCGGGTGGCAATGACGTGCATCGTCTGGCCGCGACCGAAAGCGAGCCTCCGGGCGTGCCGCGCGCAATGCGCGGCTGTCTGAAAGCCGGAGTTCATGGTGAGGACTGCCGATGAGGCGCTGATACGTCGCTGCCGTCAAGCGGATGGCCGCGCAGCATCCATGGTTCGATACGGATGAGCCGCGCCCAGTCGGCGAACGACGGAATGCGCCCAAGGTCTTCGCGTACATGCTGTTCGCCGATCAGGCGAACGGGAACGGTTTTGCCGTCTGCGTTGGTGATCGTCAGGCCGAAGATGGTCTCCAGCATAAAAATGCCTTCGGCATGATGACGAAGCGCCCGATGGCGCGGATCGGCGACGATCGCCTTGGACTGGTCGAACCACTGGTGCAGCTCGATGTAATCTTCCGCGACGCCACCCCATTTCCGGACGGAGGACAGCGCGTGATAATGACAGTGGGACATGCGGCGTCTCCTCAAAGTTCGTAGCTGAAAGTTTCGGTCTCGGTGAAGCGGGAATGATGCTCGTAGGTGATCGTGCCAGCGGAGACGTCGAACGTGAGTTCGCCGAACGCGCCATCGTTGATTTCCCAGCCATCATGGTGGATCGTGAGGATATCGTAGACGACCTCCTCGACCGCACCGGCGAGCTTCATCGTGCTGCGGGTCACCGTACCGCAATATCCGGCATGTCCGACGTCGACGCTGAATTCGGGAATGGCGATGTCACCATGGGCGTCGCGGGCAGTGACACCGTCGATCGTGCCCTCGTCGCCGGAGCCATCAAACTCGATGTGGACAGTGACAATAGCTGCCTTCTGAAGTGCTTCGAAGACGACGCTTTTGTTGTCGGCGAGAACCTGCTCACATATTGCGGTACGAGCCTTCTGTTCGGCTTCCCAGTCGCGGATCGCGGCCTTGCCTTCCTCGGTGATCTCGATGGTTGCAGCGGTCATGACGTTGTCTCCCGGTCCTGAATTGGACACCGGTCCTCAGCCCCCTTCCCTCCCAATCCCAAGGCTGGATGAAGAAAAACCGGCACCGCCGTAGCGATGCCGGTGAAGACGGTCAGGCCGCCTTTCGCGCAGGGGCTTCCTTCGTAGCCAGCTTTGGATTGGTGCCGAGGGGACCGCGACGGT
>JBAUIQ010000097.1:0-11492 GCA_049683075.1 Pacificimonas sp. | reverse complement strand
GCCTATATTCAGCGGCTTTTGTCGCTCGATCCCGTTGAAGCGCGTGTTGTGCAGAAACGGTTCTTCCACGATCACGGCACGACATTGCGTGGCCTGATGGACGAGCATGGTGTCGAGCCCCGCCACTTCCTCGACGATGTGCACGCCATCCCGATGGACGCGCTGTCGCCGGATCCGCGGGTCGTCGAAGGCATCGCGGCGCTCCCGGGCCGAAAGATGGTCTTCACGAACGGCGATGTCGATTATGCCGGGCGCGTTCTCGAGCGGCTGGGCCTCGACGCACATTTCGAGGCGGTGCACGACATTCATGCGATGGATTATCGTCCGAAGCCCGACCCCGCCGTCTACGCGGAGATGTGCGATCGATACGGCCTCAATCCGGCACGCAGCGTCTTCGTGGAAGACATGGCACGGAACCTCGTGCCGGCAAAGGCGCTCGGGATGACGACGGTCTGGGTCGACAATGGCAGCGAGAGCGGCGGCTATGATGCGGATATGGCGACGGTCGACATCGTCATCGACGATTTGGGCGCCTGGCTGACGACGATGACAAAGGAGCGGGCATGAGCCTCGAAACGGAGATCAACGCGGCGTGGGAGGCGCGGGATTCACTGGGAACCGATACGGTCGGCGCGCAGCGGGACTGCGTCGATGCCGCGCTGGAGATGCTCGATTCAGGCCAGGGCCGCGTCGCAGAGCCGGACGGCGCAGGTGGCTGGACGGTCAATGACTGGCTGAAAAAGGCTGTGCTCCTGTCCTTCCGGCTGAACGACAATGACATCATCGAGGGCGGTCCCGGGGGTCCCGGTGGCCCCGGTGGCGCGAACTGGTACGATAAGGTGCCGTCGAAATTCGCGGGCTGGGACGCCGGGCGCTTCAAGGCGGCGGGAATTCGCGCGGTGCCGGGTGCGTTCGTCCGGCGCGGCTCCTACCTTGGCAAGAACACCGTCCTGATGCCCAGCTTCACGAATATCGGCGCCTATGTCGGTGATGGAACGATGATCGATACTTGGGCTTCGGTCGGCAGCTGCGCGCAGGTTGGCGCGAACTGTCACATTTCCGCGGGTGCCGGCATCGGCGGGGTTTTGGAACCGCTGCAAGCCAATCCGACGATCATCGGCGACAACTGCTTCATCGGCGCGCGTTCGGAAGTCGTCGAAGGCGTCATCGTCGGCGAGGGAAGCGTTATCGCGATGGGTGTCTTCATCACCCAGTCGACGAAAATCGTGCACCGCAAGACGGGTGAGATCGTGCATGGCCACATCCCGCCCTACAGCGTCGTGGTGCCGGGCAGCCTGCCCGACCCCGATGACGGGCCGTCGCTGGCCTGCGCCGTCATCGTGAAACAGGTCGATGCTGGCACCAGAGCGAAAACGAGCCCTAACGAGCTGCTGCGTGACTGACGCACTTGCGCTCGCTCAGGCGCTGATCCGAAAGCCGAGCGTCACGCCCGTCGATGCAGGCGCGCAGGATGTGTTGGCAGAGGCGCTAGAAACTACTGGCTTTACAGTCTGGCGGTTCGTCGAGGGGGAGGCTCCGGACGGGCCGGTGCACAACCTCTTTGCCCGTCGCGGCGATCGCGGTCCGCATTTTGCTTTTGCGGGGCATACGGATGTCGTCCCGCCTGGGCCTGATTCGGCCTGGGACGGTGATCCTTTCGCGGCGGAGCTGAAGGACGGCTGGCTGATGGGCCGCGGTGCGTCCGACATGAAGTCCGCCATCGCCGCCTTCGTCGCGGCTGCCGACCGCGTCCAACCCGAGGGCGGCTCCATCAGTTTGATCATTACGGGCGACGAGGAAGGCCCCGCGACCTACGGCACGAAAGTCCTCATCGACTGGATGCAGGCCGAGGGTCATGTCCCGGATCACTGCCTCGTCGGCGAACCGACGAGCCAGAAGACGCTTGGCGACATGGTGAAGATCGGGCGACGAGGCTCGGTCAATGTCTGGGTCACGGTCACCGGGGCACAGGGCCACGTCGCCTATCCCCATCAGGCAGAAAATCCGATCCCGATCTTGATCGAGGTGCTCGCGTGTCTGCAGGCGCGCGTCCTCGACGATGGCAATGACTGGTTTCAGCCGTCGAACCTGGAGGTGACTGACCTCCATGTCGGCAACCCAGCGCACAATGTGATCCCTGCCGTGGCGGAGGCCCGGCTCAACATTCGCTTCAACGATCAACATCGTGGCGCCGATCTCGTGGCCTGGATCGAGGAGACGGCTGCGGCCGTTTGCGAACGCGCGGTGGTGAACGCGAAGATCTCCGGCGAAGCTTTTCTGACGGCGCCGGGAGACTTTTCGTCGCTGATTGCCGACGCCATTGAGTCGGAAACGGGAATGGCGCCGAAACTCTCCACGGGTGGCGGCACGTCCGACGCGCGCTTCATCCGCAGTCTCTGTCCCGTCGTCGAGTTCGGGCTGGTCGGGAAGACAATGCACAAAGTGGATGAGGCGGTGCGCGCAGACGACGTCGAGACCCTTGCCGCCACTTATGCAAAGATCCTGAAGGGGTATTTCGACGCGTCGTTTCAGCCCCGCAACCGTTAACCTTCCTTAACCCTGTCCCTTGGGAAGAGTGCAACCGTTTCGGACCTAATGGCTCGGTAGTCAGCGGCGGCACTGCCTCTGCACATCAGCCACGAGTTCAGGGATCACACAAAATGAACGCATTCACCAAGGGTTTCGCCGCCATCGTCGCCGCAGGCCTTTCCACGTCTGCCATCGCCGCCACCACGAGCGGTACCGCACAGGTCACCGTCGTCGATGATATTACGCTTACGGCAGGCGCAGCGCTCGACTTCGGTAACGTCGTCGCCGGCACGGCAACCGGCGCGGTCACCGTCACTGCGGCAAACGGCATCACGTCGAGCGGCGCGCAGCACCTCGGTGGCAATGCCGCCGGTGGCTGGACCGTGAACGGTTCGGTCAACGCCAACTATTCGATCGCTCTGCCGACCGGCTCCGTTACGCTCACCGGTGTGACGAACAACACGCAGACGATGACCGTCGACACGTTCACGCACAGCTATGGCAGCGGCAACGGCACGATCGGTTCAGGAAATGCCGACACGTTCACGGTCGGCGCCACGCTGCGGGTTGGTGCGGCGCAGGGCGTTCAGGCTTACACCGGTACGTACGACGTCACCGTCGACTACGTCATCTAAAACGACATCGGTCGAACACGATCGACGTGCGCGTCGATCGAAACAGGGGGTTCGTCGACCACAGGGTCGGCGGGCCCTCTGTCGTTTTGGCCCGGCGATACTCGAATGAGGGCGAGGCCCTATCGTTAGCGGGATGGAAACCATGTCTGGCGCAGAGTGATCGCTGTCGCCGGCAAGGTCCGGCCCGGGTGCGGCATGTCGCGGGGACGGGGATCCCATAGTCGACGCCACAGCTAGGCCGGCCTTCGCCGACGACAGCTTTCACCGGGGCCGAAAGTCCTCCGGTTGCATGTGTACCGCCGACGACGGGGATGTCGGCGGTGACTTCGCAACCGGAGGCATTGGCCCCACGACAGAGACGAACCGTTCGCCCGCTATGAGAACTTGCGGGTGTCGGAGAGAACCGGGAAACACCCATGAACGGCACGACCTGCACGAAGAACAATTGGTGGCGCGGCGTTAACAAGCTCTTTACGGGCCAACTGCTGGTTGCGTCCATATTGGCGGCTTCGCCCGCCCCTGCTCTTGCCGCGAATGACCTGCTCGTCGCGCCGACGCGCATTCTCTTCGAGCCGCGTGAGCGCACGGAAGAGGTTGTTCTGAAAAATACGGGCGACAAGGCCGCGACCTATCGGATTTCCCTCGTCGCCCGCCGCATGACGCCCGAGGGCGGCCTCGTGGAGGTCGAGACGCTGAATGAGGCGGAGGCGCTTGCCGAATCGATGATCCGTTTCGCGCCCCGCCGTGTGCGTTTGGAACCCGATCAGCCGCAGTCCATCCGTATCGCAGCGCGGCGGCCCGCAGACCTCGTGGACGGGGAGCATCGCATCCACATGCTGTTCCGTGCCGTGCCCGATGTTGCCTCCGTCGCCGACGCGCCCACAGGCTCGGAAGGGATGTCGATCACCCTGACGCCGATTTATGGCGTGTCGATCCCCATCGTCGTACAGCATGGTAAGCTTGTCGCCGACGTCGACGTCAATGGCGGCGCGCACGACGTCGTGCAGGACCGCCAGGGCGTGATGGTCAGCCTCAGCCGGTCCGGCAATCGATCGATTGTCGGCGATCTTGAGGTGAACGTGCCGGGTGTGGAAGACCCGGTACTCTCGCGTCCTAACGTCGTCATCTATCACGAAGTGGCCGAGCGGCGGGTCTTCATTCCTACTGCAGGAACGGACATGAACGCGTATCGCGGTCCCGCCACGCTGCGCTTTTACGAGAAGACGAGCGACGGTCGGCGGCTTGTCGACGAGCGTGAGATTACGCTCGGCTGATCCACCGCGTTTTGGCGAGGCTGCGAACTGCCCGCCATGGCCGGTGCCGCTCGACCGCCGTCATGCGACCTTTGTCCTCACTTCTGACAGCTGCGGCGTCGGTGCTTCTCGCACTGGCGCCATCGCCGTCTTCGGGTGCCGAGACTGACCTTGTGGAAGAGACGCCTCTGTCGAACGTCGACGAAGATGATTATCTGATTCTTAAGCTCGAAATGGGGAAATATCTCCTTGCCGAAGCCGTGGAAGGTTATCGCACCCCTTCCGGCGGATTGTGTCTCGATTTTCAGCAAACAGTCGATGCGCTGGAATTTCCAGTAAAGATCGACCCCGTGACAGCAACTGCCGACGGCTGGCTACACAGTGAACAATACGGGTTCGCTCTTTCTTCAAAAAGTGTCCGATATGGCGATAACCGCACCCGTATCGAGGGAAGTGAGCTCCTCCGGCATAGCGGCGGGCTCTGCATCAGCGAGGACGCCCTCTCCCGCTGGTTCGGCCTCGATATCGCGCCGAAGCTCGACCAGTCCCTAGTTCGTATATCATCGGAAAAAAAACTTCCTTTCGAGCGCGTTCTCGACCGCGAGCAACGCCGAAAGTCTCTCTCACGGCGGGATACGGCCGCCAAATATGCCGATCTTCCGGCCTTCTCCGAGCCATATCGTCTGTGGCGCACGCCATCGGTCGATCTCGTGCTGTCCGCGGGGGGACGCCGGGATCGCGCGCGCATCTCCGAGGATTTGCGCTACAATCTCTATGGCGCGGGCGAGGTTGCCTTCATGTCGGTCGACGCGCGACTTGCGTCGGACGACAACGGCGCGCCCGATGCCTTGCGCTTGCGCGCCTATCGCCAAGACGCCGAGGGCCGATTGTTTGGCGCGCTGGGCGCGACGGAATTTGTCTTGGGCGATGTCACACTCCAACGCCGTGGCATCGTAGCTCCGAGCGCTGTCGGCCGCGGTGCATGGATATCCAACCGACCTCTCGTCCGCGCAAATGACTTCGACACGACTGCTTTCTTCGGCGAACTGCCGATCGGCTGGGAGGCCGAGCTCTATCGCAACGGCGCGCTGATCGCGTTTGCCGAGCCGACCGAATCTGGCCGATATGCCTTCGAAGACGTGCCTCTCCTCTATGGCGAGAACCGCTTTGAGATCGTTCTTTATGGCCCGCAAGGGCAGGAAAGACGGGAGCGTTTCATTCGGCAGGTCGGCGAAAGGGCCGTCCCGGCGGGCACGACTTGGTACAGGGCCGGCGTCGTGGAGGATCGTCGTGATCTCGTTCGCCTTGATGACGACCCCGTGCGAACACCCCTCCGCGCCGTCGCCGGTATTGAGCATGGCCTGTCGAAGCGCGTCAGCGTGGGTCTTGCCGCGCACTTGATAGAGGATGAGGCGGGTCGGATCCGAAAGCTCGCCGAAGCAAGCGTGCGTCATCGCTTTGGCGGTGCGGTCGTGGAAGCGGACCTCGCCGCAGATGCCGATGGCGGACTTGGGGCCGCACTACGGTTCGCCGGCCGCACTGGCGATACGTCGCTTTTCTTGGGAAGCGAGTGGCAAAATGGACTGACCATTCCAAGGCTCGGGCCAGGTACGAAAAGCCAGCATGAAGCTCGGGCGATCCAGCAACTCGATATCGGCGGCGAGCCTGCGACGGTGTCCGTGAACGCCCGCTACCGCGAGATTGAGGACCGTGAGGATCTAGCCGAAGTGACGGGGCAAGTGTCGAGCCGTATCGGCCGCCTTTCCGTCGCGCAGGAGGTCGGATGGCGCCAGGACGGGGGAACCGACGATGGCATAGCCATGCGGACGCAGATCGGCGGATCGCGCGGTCGTTTGTCGCTGCGCGGCGAGGCCGACTACCGTCTCGGCTCCGACAGCAGGTTCGAACGAGCGCGTTTGACCGCGACCTATCGTTTGAAGAATGAAGCGCAGCTACGCGCTGAAACGCAGTATGACGGCGTTCGCGAAGAGGCGCGCCTAAGGCTCGGTTATGCGAAGCGGTTTGATCGATTTGCCCTCGGCGCCAACATAGAAGCGGACACGAACGGACGGGTCGCCGCGGGCGTGAACTTGGCGGTCAGCGTCGGCCCGGGTACGGACGGACGTTTCGCCCGTTTGAGCCGTGACCCGCTGGCGGCAAGGGGGCAGGTGGCGGCGCGCGTCTTTACGGATGTGAACGGAGATGGCGTTTGGCAGGATGAAGAACCGCTGCACCCGGAAGCACGTGTAACGGCTGGGAATAGGGCGCGCGCAGCCGAAAGCGGAGAAGATGGCATCGCGCTTATTTCCGGGCTGACGAGCGGCGCGCGCACGCTCATCCGTCTCGACGGCGCATCCGTCGACGATCCGCTGCTTGTCGCTGGCGAGCCGCGGGTCGTGGTAACCCGGCGGGGGCTGGCGACGGCTGTCGACCTACCGCTCACGCCGACGGGTGAGGTCGAAGGCGAGCTTTGGCGCGACGGGCAGCCCGTTGCCGGTGCCGATCTCGAACTGGTCGATCGGGCGGGACAGATCATCGGCCGCGTCCGCAGCGACTTCGACGGATATTTCCTCTTCGAGCGCGTGCCCTATGGAAGTGTCAGCCTACGATTCACGACCGCGACGGCGCGCGCGCTTGGCGTGGGCATCGACATCGCGCGTGCGGAGATCACCGCAGATACCCCGATCGGCAATTTGGGCACCCTCGACATAGCAAAACTGGGATCCTTCATTGCCGACGCGGCGCGAGAAGTCGTGCCGCACGACTTCACGCCTCCGTCTCGTTAGATCGCCGCGCGGAAGCTAACCAAGTATGTCGGCGACTGCCGTCAGGTGCTGCGTCCGGAAGTCGCGCAATCTTTCCAACAGTTGCGTAAGTGCAGGTGGCGGCTCCTCCGCGCGCAGTTGCAATGTCATCTCAGCACCATGAGCCGTTGCGTCGATCTCGTCCGCTTGCGCGTAGATGGCTTCAAGGCGGGCGGAGGCGAGCGCCCGATCACCAATACCATAAAGTGCGGTGTTGCCACTGCGGTTAAACTCATCGACCCATAAATTCCTTATTTGGTTCAAATCGCCAATGAGCGCGTCAGCGTCAGTTTGCGAGAGGCCAACAGAGTTCTCAATCGGGGCCGGAACGGTGAAAACCGGTGCGGAATTGGGCGAGGGTGTAGCGGACATGCTCACCCTCTCGGCGAGGCTCGGCCACGCACCTGGCGAGGAGGCGCAAGCGGACAGCCCTATGGCCAGAAGAAAGAGGACAACCGGTTTCATCATGCATTCGTCTTAGTCGGGTCAGCGATCCATGACGAGAGGTCCTCTCTTCAGGCAAGTGGCTTGATCGCGGTGCAGCGGCCCTCTATGTGCCCACAACTTCCGTGCGCGCCCGTAGCTCAGCTGGATAGAGTACCTGACTACGAATCAGGGGGTCGGAGGTTCGAATCCTTCCGGGCGCGCCATTATCCCGAACTCGAGCGATGATCTGCTAACCTAGATCGCATTTTCGTGTCGACGAACCGGGGCGAGACTCGTTTCATCGTCAAATATTAGCGTCTCAGCGCAGTCACTGTCGCATTCGCTCGCCATCTCTCTAGCTGGGCGCCTTCCAACAGGGGGTCCTTAGGGGGATCTTAATCAGTTTCATGCCTAATTCTCCATGCGCGGGGCCGCGTGGGGAATGAAGCTGTGCGTCGTTCCTCCGAACAAGCGACGAGGGCCAGTATATATGAGTATCAATACGCAATTCGTGGATCAGCTCGTTTCCGGGAGCTACTGGTATTCCGGAGGCAAGGTTGCTTCGAAGATTACGTTTGGCATGCCGACAAGCAGCAATTTCGCCTCCGGTCGCACAGAGCAGTCCGGCTGGAAAGCTGTAACAACGAAACAAGCCGATGCGGCGCGTGAGGCGATCCAATTGTGGGACGACCTCATCACGACGAAATTCGTCGAGGCGAACGGCAATTCCGCCGACATCAAATTTTCGCAAGGCACGGCACCAAGCTTCGCCTATGCGTATTTCCCAGGTGAAGTCGGCAACGAAGATTATTCGAGCCAGCGTCTGGCGGGGTCTGTCTGGCTGCGCACTGGAAACTCCACGCTCGCGAATCCCGATCCCGGCAATTACGGATTTCAAACCATCGTGCATGAAATCGGTCATGCTCTCGGCCTGAACCATGCCGGCGATTATAATGGCGGCAGCCCTAGCTATGGCAGCACCTCGTCAGGTTGGATCTACACCGAGGACAGCCACCAATATTCGATCATGTCCTATTTCGGGGCGAGCAACACCGGCGCCGATTGGTATGCGGGCGGAACGCGCCGCGCACAGACGCCGATGCTGTACGATATTCTCGCCGTTCAGGACATCTACGGCGCCGATTATACCACGCGGAGTGGGGACACAGTCTACGGCTTCAATTCGAACGCCGGTAACGAGATTTATGACTTTACGAGCAACGAATATCCGATCTTCACGATCTGGGATGGCGGCGGAATCGATACCATCGATCTCTCCGGCTATACGACGTCCCAGCGTCTCGACCTGCGTGAGGGAGAGTATTCCGATATCCGCTCCAGCCTGACGAAGAACCTCGCCATCGCTTATGGCGCGGTCATCGAGAACGGCACGGGCGGCAGCGCGGGCGACAGTCTGACCGGAAACGCCGTTGCCAATGTGCTGAAAGGACTCGACGGCAACGACACGCTTTACGGCCGCGGCGGCAACGATCGCCTGGAAGGCGGCAAAGGCAATGACAAGCTGTTCGGCGGCAAGGGTGACGATGTCGTCATTGGCGGCGGAGGCTATGACGTCGTTTCCGTCGAAGCGACCCAGGGCAGCGTCGATTTCGCTATGGTGGCTGGGCGCCTGACACTGACGTCCGCCGCGGGCGTCGATACGATCTACGACGATGTCGAAGAGCTCTCCTTCTCAAATGGAACCCTCAGCTACGCCGAGGCAGTCGCGCTCGCGACGCCGTCCTCCGACCCGACCCCCGATCCAACTCCTGATCCGACGCCGGATCCGGATCCCACACCCGACCCTGACCCCACACCGGACACGAGCGCGGCAGGTATCATCGATTTCAAGGCTCTCGGCGTCGAGTCCTATGGCGGATCGCAAGACCGTATTTCAAAGCCGGTTTTCGACAGCGACTCGCTGTTCCTCGAAGGGAACGGCTGGAAACGCGTCGAGGTGAACTACGACATCACCGATAACACGCTCCTGACGTTCGACTTCCGCAGTTCGAACGAGGGCGAGGTCCACTCGATCGGTTTCGATAACAACGATTCGATCAGCCAAAGCGACATCGTCCGCATCTTTGGCTATCAGGATTACGGACAAGAAGGCCCGCAATATAACGGCTCCGGCGACTGGCAGACGTTTACGATCTCCGCGAGCGATTATTTCGGGACCGGCCTTCACACATATCTGACGTTTGGAAACGACGAGGACCAGCGCGGCGATGCCAGCGGCGAGTTCGCAAATGTGCGGATTTACGAGGACGGCGCAACCGTCGCTCCGGATCCAGATCCGACGCCAGACCCGGACTCGCCTGCCGATCCCGACCCGAAGCCCGACCCAGACACGAATCCGACCAGCGGCCTCAGCATCGATTTTGCCGCTTTGGGTGTCCAATCCTACAACGGTTCGCAGGACCGGATTTCGGACTTTGTTGCGAACGCCAACTACCTCTCCCTGACCGGG
The DNA here is from genome assembly GCA_049683075.1 of Pacificimonas sp. GTDB lineage: Bacteria > Pseudomonadota > Alphaproteobacteria > Sphingomonadales > Sphingomonadaceae > Pacificimonas. Next base: position 1,375 of record JBAUIQ010000097.1, on the reverse strand, counting down.
AACGGCTGGAAGCGGGTGGAGATCAATTACGAAGTCACGGCCGACACGATTCTAACCTTCCGCTTCCGCAGCGACGAGGAAGGCGAAATCCACGGCATTGGTTTCGATAACGATAACAAGGCGGTCGCTTCCGACGTGTTGCAGATTCATGGCGTGCAAAGCTATGGCGAGCAGGGTCCGGTCTATACCGGCAACGGCGAGTGGCAGACTTTCTCCATCTCCGCGTCCGACTTCTTCGCGACGGGCAGCTATGATTATCTGACCTTCATCAACGACGATGACTGGCAGGGCAGCGACGGCAATGGTCAGTTCGCAGATGTCTATCTTTATGAGGATGGCACAACCTCGCCGCCGGACCCTGATCCGCAACCTGACCCCGACGTGGGTCTGACGATCGACTTTGCGGCGCAGGGTGTAGAGTCATACGGATCGCAAGACCGCATTTCTAACCCCGATTTCGACAGCGACTCCCTGTTCCTAGAAGGCAATGGATGGAAGCGTGTGGAGGTAAACTACGACGTTACCGAAAACACGCTGCTGACCTTCGATTTTCGTAGTACGAACATCGGTGAGATTCATTCGATCGGGTTCGATAACGACAATACGATCAGTCAGAACGAAATCGTCCGCATCTTCGGCTACCAGAACTTTGGACAAGAAGGGCCGCAGTATGACGGCTCTGGTGACTGGCAGACCTTCACCATTTCAGCGAGCGACTATTTCGGCACTGGTCTTTACAAGTATCTGACGTTCGGAAACGACGAAGATCAAAAGGGCGACGCTAGCGGTGAATTTGCCAATGTTGTTCTTTCCGAAGGCCCTGGCCAGTCTGCGGAACCGGCTCCGGATGATAATGTCGTAGCCGAGGGCGGCTTTGCGCACGAACCGCACTGCGCATGCTCCACCTGCGATGATATGGGCGAAGGTCATTATCACGGTGACGGCCATGATCATGGCGGTTGCATGGTGGATCCCGAATTGGTTGGGCTTCCAGAGATGGCTCCGGTCGTCATTTGAAGCGCTTAGTGTGATAACGGATCTGTCACGATTCGACTTTCGCTAAAGATGGCGCCATTTTGTTCCGGCAACGGAAGGAAACGGCGCGATTTGACGGATCTATTCGTCATGGCAGCTATCGCATTCGCGGTGGCGTTACCGGTCATCGGGGTCATTGCGCTGTGCATCGAAAATGGAGAGCCGTCGAACATGGAGCATCCCGAAGATTTCGATCCGGAAGATTGGCTATAGGGTAAGACTTCGAATAAAGTTGAAGCGCCTTTCGCTGGCTCACCCCGTCACCTAAGGCGGCGGGTGTGAGCCAGCACCGCATCATCGATGTCCAGCTCGACGAGCGCACGATCCTGTGGCGCAATGC
>JBAUIQ010000096.1:0-1962 GCA_049683075.1 Pacificimonas sp. | reverse complement strand
AGGACTCCGGCAATCGAACCGATGATGACGAACATCGGGAACAGCGCCAGCAGCGATAGGTAGGCAAGGTTTCCGGCGTGGATCATGCCCTCGTCGAAAACGCCTGTCAGCACGCGCTTCAGCACCTCCACGGGCCGCGCACTGGATCGCCAGACGGCGCGCGCGGACTGAAGATACTGGTTCACCTCGGACCTAGCCGGTCAGGTCCGCACGCGGATCGCGCGTCCGGTCGGCGTCCCAATCCTTCACGAACGCCTCCAGCTCGGCATCGCCCTTCGGGATCGCAATTTCGATGGTCACGAGCTGGTCACCGCGCGATCCGTCCTTCCGAGAAAAGCCTTTCCCCTTCAGGCGCATGACCGTTCCGCCATTCGTGCCTTTCGGGATCGTCAACATACCGCTTCCGGACGTCGTCGGCACGCGTACCTTCGCGCCCATCACGGCCTCTTCCAGCCGGACGGGCAGGTCGATGCGGATGTCCTCGCCATCCTTCCGGAAATGGCGGTGCGGTTTGATCGACAGTGTGATCTTCGCATCGCCCCTGCCGCCGGGACCCTCTTCGCCCTGTCCGGTCAGCTTGATGGTCTGCCCGTCCTCGAAACCCTTGGGCAGCTTCACTTCGATCGTCTTGCCGGACTTCAGCGTCACGCGCTGTGGCTTCAACTCGGCCGCGTCTGTAAATTCGATGGGCAGGCGATACTGAATGTCTGCGCCTTTTTGCGGCTGCGCGCGCTGTTGTCCGAAGGGCGAGGCCCCCGGCCCCCCTGGCCGCCCCTGTGCCGCACCGGCAAAACCGCCGCGCCCGAACAGCTCGTTCAACAGGTCGTCCGCGCCGGTGCCACCGAAATCCTGACCGCCGCCGAAACCGCCAAAGCCGCCGCCGCGCGCTGCGCCGCCGGGACGCGGGCCACCACCACCGCCAAAGCCGAAGGGCGATTTCGGTTCGCCCTTCTCGTCGATCTCGCCACGGTCGTACTGCGCCCGTTTGTCCTTGTCGGACAGGATATCATAGGCCGTCGTCACGTCCGAAAAGCGCGCCGCCGCCGCCGGATTGTCCTTGTTCCGGTCGGGGTGCAGCTCCTTCGCCAGCTTGCGATAGGCGCTCTTGATCGCCTTCTCGTCCGCGCCGCGCGCGATGCCTAGTTGTGAATAAAGGTCCGCCATCGCCGTCCCGTCATCATGTTTCGCAGGGAAGCGCCACAATTTTCCTCTACTGTGTCGCTGAAATAGAACAGCCGAGATAGGGCGCTGCAAAAGCGCTCGCAAGTCACTGCGACGCAGGCGCAAAGATCGTGGTTGCGGGGGGCGGACGTCCCCTCCTACAGACTGGGGCATGGACCTTCCCGACGACCCCTTCGCCCTGTTCGACGGCTGGATGGCCGAGGCCGAGGCGGGCGAACCGCACGACGCCAACGCAATGGCACTGGCGACGGCGACGGCCGACGGCGCGCCGTCGGTGCGTATGGTGCTCCTGAAGGATGTCTCGGACGGCGGCTTCGTGTTCTATACGAACCTCGAAAGCCGAAAGGGCGGGGAGCTCGCGACGAACCACGACGTCTCGCTGCTATTCTACTGGAAATCTCTCAGGCGGCAGGTCCGCATCGAGGGAAGGGCGGAACCCGTCACGCCGATCGAGGCCGACGACTATTTCGCCTCCCGCGCCCGCGGGTCGCAAATCGGGGCCTGGGCCAGCATGCAGTCGCACGACCTCGACGACCGCCAGACGCTCGAAGACCGCGTCGCGCATTTCGAGACTGTTTACGAGGGCAAGGACGTGCCCCGCCCCGCCCATTGGTCCGGCTGGCGCGTCATGCCGCGAACGATTGAATTCTGGATCGACCGCCGCAGCCGCCTGCACGAGCGCTATGTCTACACGCGCGCCGATGACGCCTGGACGACCGGAATGCTCTACCCATGACCGAGGCCGCGCCCCTCACTGGCGCGGCGCGGGCCAAGCTGACC
>JBAUIQ010000095.1:0-2828 GCA_049683075.1 Pacificimonas sp. | reverse complement strand
CTCGCCTCGCCGCTCTTTGGAAACCTGAACGAGATGCCGCCGATGCTCATTCAGGCGGCGGCGCATGATTCCTTGGTCGATGAAGCGGCGGACCTTGCGAAGCGTGCCGAGGCGGCGGGCGTCGATGTCACCTATGAGGCCTACCCTGAAATGGTGCATGTCTTTCAAGTGTTTCACGCAATGCTGACGCCCGGGCGCGAAGCGCTCGACAAGGTTGCGCGGTTCGTGAGGGCGACGGCCTAAGGCCCGCCGTCGAGCGAAATCGTCGCCGTCTCGCTTGGCGCGTAGCCATAACGGATCGCTTTTACTGTCAGCTGCGTCACATCGCTCGGCAGCCCAAGCGGTTCCGTATAAAGTCGGTTTGGTTCCGCATCGCCAAAGCCATAGGCGATAGATGCCCCTGGCGTCGGCGACGCAAGCGTCACGCGCTGTCCATTGCGACTGGCGATCCGTGGCGCGGCGGTTGTCGGCTGCACACCACCCGGCCACATCGATTCGATCATCGCCCTCTCGTCCATCGCGCTTAGATCGGGCGTTCGCGCCAGCCACTCGTCCATCGCGCTGCGCAGTCGCAACAGCGTTTCGGCATAGGCTGGATCATCGATGAGATTTTGGACCTCGTGCGGATCGGTCTTGGTATCGTAAAGTTCTTCGGGCGGACGCGGTGCCTCGATCAATTGGCGCTGTATTGGCGTCAGCTCCCCGGCAGCGGCCAGCCGCCAGATTTCCTGCGTCGTCGGCTGCGCGTCCCGAAACGGCAGCGGCCTCAAATATGCGACATCGTTCCGGTAGTTGCGGATATATTTAAAGCGCTCGTCACGGACAGCTTTCGACCGGTCGGGTAGCGTGTCCACACGGTCGGTGGTCGCGAAGATATAGTCGCGCAATGCGCCCGACAGCATGCGTCGACCCTGCAGCCAGTCGGGTAGATCGGCATCCGCCCAGGCAAGAATCGTCGGCGCAAGATCGACAAAGCTGACGAGACGGTCGTCGAAGGCGCCCCAACTCTCGCCGTTCGGCAGGCGCAGCATCAGGGGCACTCGCAGCCCGCTGTCATATACCGAGCGCTTCATGCGCGGCAGGCCGTCACCGTGATCTGTCGTCACGATTACGATCGTGTCTCCGAGCAGGTCATCTTCAATGAGCCAGTCGAGGATTTGCTGCAGCTGCCGTTCGGCGAAGGCAATGTTGTCATAGTGCCGCGCGATGTCGGCGCGGACGACGGGCGTATCGGGCAAATAGGGCGGCACCTCCACGTCCGCCGGATCGGTCACGCGTGGCTTCCCCGCCAGCGCTGCGCGATTGCGAGCGGTGACGGCGGCGACCAGCGGATTGTCGCTTTCGCGATCCTCGGGCCAAATGAAGCTCTCATGCGTGCCAAAGATCGTAAACATGGAGAAGAAGGGCTGTCCGTCGGCCCGCTCGCGCCATTGCGGCGCAAAAGCATCCGGGTTCGCCGCCTCGGCGAGCGAGACATCCCTGTCCCAGATCGTGAACGGTTCGCCAAACTGATAGTCGGTCTTCGCGAAATTCGTCGTGAAATAGCCCGCCGCGCGCAGCAGTTCCGGAAACGCCTTCACGTCGGGCGGCGGCACCGCCTCATATTCGATAGGTCCACCGCCGGACATCGAGGCGACCGGCGAATTCGTCCGCATCTGATGTGTGCCAAGTGTCTGCTGGTGCACGCCCGTGATGAGCGAAGAGCGGCTTGGCGCGCAGACGCCCGCAGTGGTGAAACTGTTCGGAAAGCGGATCGATGTTTCCGCAAACTCGTCCAGAACCGGCGTTGTCGCCACCGGATCACCGAACGCGCCGATCCGCGGCGACATGTCCTCGAAAAGGATGAGGACGATATTTGGCTGCCCTTCGGCACCTGCTGTTGGTAGCTTGGAATCCTGCTCGTCCTGCATCGCCGATTGGCAGGCACCGAGCAGCGCCGCCATCGCGAAACACATGAATTTCTTCACCATCGGCTCACTCCCCCTCGAACCTTAACCGTTTGGTGAGGAGATTTTCAAGCCTGATCGGCCCGGTCCGCTCTCCCAATGAAGAGAAGCGGACCGGCGGGGACTTCTAAAAGCGGACCGTCGCCTCGACGCCATATGTCCGCGGCGCACCGCGTGTCAGGTAATCCTGGTAGAACGCATTCAGATTAAGGCCGTAAGAGAAATAGAACTTGTCGGTCAGGTTCTTGGCCCAAGCAGAGATCGCGAAATTGTCGCGTTCGTAGGTCACGCGCGCATCGAACAGCCAGTAGCTGGGGTTGCCGCACGCGAGTTCCGGCGTCGCCAGCAGCACATTCGACCCGGCAATCGGCTCGTCGCAAGGATCCTGCCCGTAATCGCCGAACGGATCGAAGAAGTAGCTGCCCATGTAGCTCGCATCGCCGCGCACGGTGACCTTGTTCTGGCCATCGTCGAACGGCGTCAATTCGACGCCGGCGGTAAAGCTGAGTTCCGGTGCATTCGGAAAGTCGTTTCCGTTGATGTCGAGGGTCAGCGCGGTCGGATCGGTCGCGTCGATCTCGTTGCCGGTATATTTGCTGTTCAGATAGCCGATCGTGCTGTCGACCCGCAGGAAATCGTTCGGCTCCCACGTCAGCTCGGCCTCACCGCCCCAGAGACGACCGTCGGCAGAGCGCAGGAAACTTGTCGCGCCGATGATCTGGGCGATCTGCTGTCCGGTATAATCATAGTAGAAACCTGCGGCGTTCAGCTGGACAGTGTTATCGAGGAAGCGGCTTTTCACGCCGACTTCGAACGCGTCGATCTGCTCCGGCTCGACGAAATAGACCTGGCTGATGTCCTGATATGCGAGACCGTTATAGG
>JBAUIQ010000094.1:0-1508 GCA_049683075.1 Pacificimonas sp. | reverse complement strand
GGAGAAGTCCCTGTTCGAACGTACCGATCATGCCCGCATCCGTCGCACCGGTCGGTGACAATTGCAGATATTGCGGGCTGAGTTCGAAGATCGCGGCGGTCGTCTCGTCGACGAGTTCTTCGACGGGCCTGGTCGAGGCAGCGCGATAGAAACTAGGTGCCGTTTCGAAGCGGACGGCATCGGTGTTGAGCCATAGGCCGAGAACTCGCTCTTTTCGCCTGACCGTGACGGCCTTCGGCGGGCCGCGCACCACAATGACAAGATCGGGCCGCTCTTCCGGAGTCGACCCGTCCGGGTACTGGATCGCGCCGAATACAAGGATCTCCGCGCCTGCGAAGCTGTAGATGATGTCGATCCGGCTTTGCGATAAATCTGCGATCAAGCGCGGCGGCGCTTGTGCCGCGGTCGGAATGGCGACGAGCGCGAGGAGTAGGGCGAGCGCGGCCCTCACGCCTCGTCGATGTCTATCGAGTAAAGGTTGTCGGGCTCGACGGTCAGGCCGATCAGAAGGCGTAGGGCGACTAGCAGCACGAGGAGGGCCAGAGCCAACCGAAGCTTCGTTGGCGGCAAATTGACGGCGATGCGGGCACCGACCTGCGCGCCGACGACGCCGCCGACGAGAAGAAGACCGGCCAACACGATGTCGACCGTCTTCGACTGGACGGCGTGAAGCAATGTGATTGCTGCGGTCGTGAAGACAATCTGGAAAAGGCTTGTTCCGACGACGACACCGACGGACATGCCCAGCAGATAAATCAGGACAGGCACCATGATGAGGCCGCCGCCGATACCCATCAGGAAGGTCAGGATACCGACCAAAATTCCGATAATCAGCGGTGCGATGGGCGAGATGTAAAGTCCCGCAGCGCGGAACCGCATGCGGAAGGGAAGGGCAGCGATCAGCCGATTGTGGCTTTTCAGTTTCGCCGCCCGCCCGCCCGCCGCTTGCCGCCGCAGCGTTCGAATGGTTTCGACAAGCATCGAAACGCCGACGAGCGTCAGGAAAACGACGTATATCAGGGAAATGGAGAGATCGATTTGTCCGATCTCCTGCAGCTGCCGGAAGAGCACCGAACCTATCCCTGCGCCGATGACGCCGCCGACGACCAGCATCGCGCCCATCTTGAGATCGACGCCGCCGCGCCGCCAATGCGCCAACGCTCCGGAAACGCTCGAGCCTGTCACTTGCGTCGCGGAAGATGCGACGGCAACGGCGGGCGGAATGCCATAGAAGATTAGGAGCGGTGTTGTCAGAAACCCGCCGCCGACGCCGAACAAGCCGGACATGACGCCGACCAGCAAGCCCAGCGCGATGATCACGGCAGCGTTTACGCTCAGCTCCGCAATCGGCAGATAAATGTCCATGGTATTGCGTGTAGCCGATGGGGCGGCACTTCGCCACCGAAGATGCTGCAATGCAGCAGAAATTTACTGTATCATCGACACCTTCAGGACCAGCCCTTCGTTGCCCATCTCGGTTCCGGCGATCCGTTCCCGATAACTGGCTT
>JBAUIQ010000093.1:0-4750 GCA_049683075.1 Pacificimonas sp. | reverse complement strand
ACCCAGGACGCCGTTGGCGAGCCGCCGGTGCCCCGAGTTATACGAACCCAACAACAAACGCCGCCACCCCAGCCTCTTACTGAAATATCTGGTCGATAGCCTGTCATAGGGCCTTGTTTGCGCGGATTTGAGCGTCAGGCGCGCATCTTAGCATGACGCCATTTGCTTTTTTCGACCGCGCCCGGATCACTCTACGACAAGACGCGTCCACGACCGGGCCTGAGACCCGTCGCGGCGTTCCCTGTGTGATCTGATCTCGCGCTGAGCCGCGCGCACGGGAAAGGAAATGAAGCTCCTTTGCAGTGCCCAGCCCGTGCACTGTTTGAAGGAACAGTAACGCGCCGCGCGCTTATTGCACCTGCGAACTAATATCAAAGATAATAGCACCTGGCACGCTATCCTGGTTGCATTCGAGAATGCGAGCGCCTAGGCCCACGCCGTAAAAACGGGTGCCTGGCCAAGGGGACGAGCGGCCGCGGCGCTGCCTTCGCATCGTTCTCGTCCCACGCTGACAGGAAGGACCCCTCCCGCTCATGGCCAAGAAACCCGGACGCAAGAAAATCGCGCTTATTGGCTCCGGCATGATCGGCGGCACGCTCGCCCACCTCGCCGCGAAGAAGGAAATGGGCGACATCGTCCTGTTCGACATCGCCGAGGGTATGCCGCAGGGCAAGGCGCTGGACCTGTCGCAATGCGGCCCGATCGAAGGGTTCGATGCCAGGATCACCGGGTCGAACGATTACGCCGATATCGCGTGCGCGGATGTGATCATCGTCACCGCAGGCGTGCCGCGCAAGCCGGGGATGAGCCGCGACGACCTGCTCGGCATCAACCTGAAAGTGATGAAGGCGGTTGGCGAAGGCATCAAGAACAATGCGCCTGAAGCTTTCGTGATCTGCATCACCAACCCGCTTGATGCGATGGTGTGGGCGCTGCGCGAATTTTCCGGCCTGCCGCACAACATGGTCGTCGGCATGGCGGGCGTGCTGGACAGCGCGCGCTTCGCGACCTTCCTCGCCTGGGAATTCGACGTGAGCGTCAAGGACGTGAACGCCTTCGTGCTGGGCGGCCACGGTGACACGATGGTGCCGGTCCTGTCCTATTCCACGATCAACGGCATTCCGGTGAAGGACATGGCGAAGATCAAGGGCGTTGCGACAAGCCGCCTCGACGAAATCGTCAAGCGCACTCGCGGCGGTGGCGGCGAGATCGTGCAGCTGCTCGGCAACGGCTCGGCCTATTACGCCCCTGCCACCAGCGCGATCAGCATGGCCGAGGCGTATCTGAGCGACCAGAAGCGTATCCTGCCTTGTGCGAGCTATGTCGAAGACAAGTACGGCCTAGACGGGCTCTACGTCGGCGTCCCCACCGTGATCGGCGCCGGCGGGACCGAGGACGTGGTCGAAATCGAATTGTCGGACGAGGAGAAGTCCAACCTCAAGGTCTCGACCGACGCGGTCGAGGAACTGCTCGAGGCTTGCAAGGGGCTGGATAGCTCGCTGGCGTGATTGGAAGAGTGCTCGCCTTGACCTCGGTCTGCATCGGAGCGGCGGCTTGTTCGAGTGGGCCGTCCGAAGATCAGATGGCGGCTCTCAACGGCTGCACCGATGTCTGGCGAGCGCAGTTCCCCGACCTGTACGGGTTCGAGAACAAACAAACCAACAATCGCGCACTTGCCGTCATGGAGCCCGACGAAATCGCTTTTGATGAGAACGGAGAATTCGAGTTTCGCCAACCGTCTGACAAGTGGCGTGACGACTACGACATGCAGTTCGAGTGCCGTGGAAATATAGAGCAGCGCACGGTTTCTTTCGTGCGTGTAGCGGATCGCGAAATCCGACCATCGCAAGGCCAAGTCTGGAGTTTTTAATGTCCATCCTCGTAAACAAAGACACCAAGGTCATCACGCAGGGGATGACCGGCGATACCGGCACGTTCCACACGCAACAGGCGCTCGATTACGGAACCAAGATGGTTGCGGGCGTGACGCCGGGCAAAGGTGGGACGACGCATATCGGTTTGCCCAACTTCAACACTGTGCGCGAGGCGAAAGACGCCACCGGCGCCACCGCTAGCTGCATTTACGTCCCCCCGCCCTTCGCCGCCGATGCGATCTGCGAGGCGATCGATGCGGGGATCGAGCTTATCATCGCGATCACCGAAGGCATTCCGGTGCTCGACATGGTTCGGGCAAAGGCTGCGCTGGCGGGCACGAACAGCCGGTTGATCGGGCCGAACTGCCCCGGCGTGCTTACGCCCGGCGAATGCAAGATCGGCATCATGCCCGGACAGATCTTCAAGAAGGGCAGCGTCGGCGTTGTCAGCCGCTCGGGCACGCTCACCTACGAAGCCGTGCACCAGACCACGCAGGTCGGCCTCGGCCAGTCCACGGCGGTCGGCATTGGGGGCGACCCGGTCAACGGCACCAATTTCATCGACGTGCTCGACCTGTTCCTCGACGATCCCGAGACTAGAAGCATCATCATGATCGGCGAAATCGGCGGCAGCGCCGAGGAAGAAGCCGCCGAATTCATCAAGGCCGAAGCCGCCAAGGGCCGCAGCAAGCCCACCGTCGGCTTCATCGCTGGCCGCACCGCGCCTCCGGGCCGCCGCATGGGCCAGGCAGGCGCCATCGTCAGTGGCGGCTAGGGCGGGGCGGTTGTCAAGATCGCCGCGATGGAAGATGCGGGCATCCGCGTTGCACAAAGCCCCAGCGAACTCGGTACCACGCTCGATGCGATGTTGAAGGAACTCGCCTGACCTATCAGGCCGCCCGCACTGACGGGTGAGAACGCAAGAGGCGTCGATGAACGAGCAGAGCCAGAACTTTACCCCCGCCATACCCGATCAGGGGGAGGCGCAGGCTGGTCCTTCGTGGGCGAACGCGCGGTGGCTCGAAGCGCTGACCGGCGCCGATGAGGGGCTGACGCAAGCGCTCGATCCGACCCGGATGCTGACCGAGGCGAAGGCTTCAGTCGAAAAGGCGGCAAAAACGGTGGGCAAGCCGACCGATCCGGCGAGCATCGAGCGCGCGGCCAGCCTGTCGATCCGCGCGATGACTTTGGTCCGGCTCTACCGCGTGCGCGGGCACATGGCAGCCGATCTCGATCCGCTCAAGCTGTCCGGACGCCGTGAGGTGCGCGAGACGCCGGAGGACCTGACGCTCGAATTCCATGGCCTTGCAGGCAAGGAAGACGAGGACGTCTATGTCGGCGGCGTCCTCGGCATGGAATGGACCACGGTGGGCAAGCTGCAAGACCGCCTGATCGAGGTCTATTGCGGCAAGGTCGGCCTCGAATACATGCATATCGCCGACACCGAGGAGCGGCGGTTCCTTCAGGACAAGTTCGAAAGTCCGGGCGACACGATCCAGTTCACGCCCGAGGGCAAGAAGGCAATCCTCGCCGCCGTCCTTCGCGGCGAGCAGTACGAAGAATTCCTCGGCAAGAAATATGTCGGGACCAAGCGGTTCGGCCTCGATGGCGGCGAATCCATGATCCCCGCGCTCGAAGCCGTGATCAAGCATGGCGGCAGCGCGGGCGTGCGCGAGATCATCTATGGCATGGCGCATCGCGGGAGGCTGAATGTCCTCGCGAATGTGATGGCCAAGCCGTACAAGGTCATCTTCCACGAATTTTCCGGCGGGTCCGCCAATCCGGAAGACGTGGGAGGATCGGGCGACGTCAAATATCACCTCGGCACCAGCACCGATCGCGAGTTCGACGGCATTTCGGTTCACATGAGCCTGGTGCCCAATCCCAGCCATCTCGAAGCGGTGAACCCGGTAGTGCTGGGCAAGAGCCGCGCGCAGCAATTCATCCGCGACGATCTGGAAAAGAAGAACCAGGTGCTCCCGGTCCTGATCCATGGCGATGCGGCCTTTGCGGGCCAAGGCGTGGTGTGGGAAAGCCTCTCCCTTTCCGGCGTGCCCGGCTACGATACCGGCGGGTGCATCCACTTCATCATCAACAACCAGATCGGCTTTACCACCAGCCCCAAATTCGCGCGCTCCTCGCCCTATCCCAGCGACGTGGCGAAGGGCGTGATGGCCCCGATCCTGCACGTCAATGGCGATGATCCCGAAGCGGTAACCTTCGCCTGCAAGCTTGCGGTCGAGTACCGCCAGAAGTTCGGCCGCGACGTCGTGATCGACATGTGGTGCTATCGCCGTTTCGGCCACAATGAGGGTGACGAACCGAAGTTTACCCAACCCCTGATGTATGACGTCATCCGTGCCCATCCCAAGATCAGCGTCGGATATGCCGAGCGTTTGAGGAACGAAGGGGTCATCGACGAAGGGCACCGCGAAATGGTCGGCAAGGAGTTCGTCGCACTGCTCGACGAGGAATTCGAAGCGGCCAAGTCTTATTCGCCCAATGAGGCGGACTGGTTCGGCGGGCGCTGGTCCGGGCTCAACAAGCCCGCAGACCCTGAAACCGCGCGCCGCAATGTCGAGACCGCGATCGAACCAAAAGCCTTCGATTCGCTCGGTCGCACGCTGACCGAGGTGCCCACCGAACTCAGCATCCACAAGACGCTTGCCCGGGTGCTGAAAGCAAAGCGCGAAATGTTCGACGATGACGAAGCGCATTTCGATTGGGCGACGGCCGAAGCGCTCGCTTTCGGAAGCCTCCTGATGGAAGGTTACAATGTCCGCTTGTCAGGTCAGGATTCGGGCCGTGGCACGTTCTCGCAACGTCATGCTGTGTGGGTCGACCAGGAAACCGAGGAAAAATACGCGCCTCTCAAC
>JBAUIQ010000092.1:0-5054 GCA_049683075.1 Pacificimonas sp. | reverse complement strand
GCTGACCGGTTGGGCTGCCTATTCGGACAGCGTATTGCAGGCACTCGGAGGCGGGGACGGCGACCAGATCATTGGCTTCGTCTTCATCGGTTCGCCCGGAAAGGCGCTGGTCGAACGCCCGCGCCCTGCGCTGGACGACGTGGTCCACGTCTGGGGTGACCAGATCCCGACCTAGGCCAGCGACTTCTCCGCCATTTCGCGGACATCTTTCGACAGGCCGTCTGTCGCCAGCAGGCGTTCCAACTCGCCGCGCATCAGGTCGGCGCGGCCCGCTTCGAGTCGACGCCAGCGACCGAGCGGCGCGATGAAGCGTGCGGCAGTCTGCGGGTTGATCGGATCGACGGCAAGAATGCGGTCGGACAGAAAGCGATAGCCGCCGCCGTCCGCGCGGTGGAAACCAGCGAGATTGGCGGCGAATCCCGCTGCGACGGCGCGAAAGCGATTGGGGTTCTTGTCGGCATAGTCGTCCCGCGCAACGAGACGCTGAACGCGGGCGAGCGGATCACCGGCCTCCGCCATCGCCTGCGCCAGAAACCATTTGTCGATGACGTTCGCATTGCCGTTATAGCGCGTATGGAAGTCGGCAAGCGCCTCGTCACGCTGCGAGACGGTCGAGTCGGCGAGCACGGACAGCGCAATCATCCGCTCCGTCATATTGTCGGCCTGATCGTAGAGCGTGGCCGCCGTTACGGCATCGATGGGTTCGGGATCGGTAAAGAGCAACCCGAGCGCAACCCCGCGCAGACGCCGCGCGCCCTTCGCCGCAGGGGACAGGTCGCCACCGTCATTCGTCATACGCGCGTAGAGCGCGCGCCATTCGTCTCTGCCGACGCCGTCCAGCAGAGCAAGTTTGAGTGACGTCCGCGCGGCCCCTACCGCCTCCGGATCGACATCCGTTGCGATGCGGTCGATCAGGCTGTTGTCGTTTGGCAGTGTCAATGCCTCGGCCTTGAACGCGTCGTCCAGTGCCTCGTCGGCGACGAGGTTCGCCGCCGCCGCCACGATCTCGTCGGTAGCGCCGTCACGTCCACGTGACGCGCCCACCAGCCAGTCGGACATCAGCGCCTGCATGGCCTCGTAGCGGGCAAAGGGATCATCATCATGCGCCGCCAGAAACCCGAGGTCGCCCGGCGCACGCGTCGCCTGCACTTCGACAGGGGCGGTGAAGTGGCGATTGATGGACAGGAGCGCGGGTTCGACGACGCCCTCGAAACGCACCTGCTGCTTCTGCTCGGTTAGGTGGATCAGCCGCTCGTCGCCAATCCGTCCCCCGCTCTGGCGGCCGATCAGCGCGAGCTTCAATGGGATGTGCATTGGCTGCTTTTCGGCTTGTCCCGGCGTCGAGGGGACATGCTGCGCCAGCGTCACGACGACATCCTCGCCTTCCTGCGACAGGTCGGCCGTCACGACGGGCGTCCCGGCCTGCGCATACCAGAGCCGGAACTGCGCGAGGTCGAGACTTGCGCCATCTTCCATTGCGAGCACCCAGTCTTCGCAGGTCGCCGCCTCGCCGTCGTGACGCTCGAAATAAAGATCGGTGCCGCGCCGATAGGCGTCCGGCCCTGCCATCGTCGCCATCATGCGAATGACCTCTGCGCCCTTGTTGTAGACGGTCGCCGTGTAGAAGTTCGAGATTTCCTGATAGCTGTCGGGCCGGACGGGATGGGCGAGGGGGCCTGAGTCTTCAGGAAACTGCGCAGCGCGGAGCGTTCGGACATCCTGAATCCGCTTCACCGCCGCGCTGCCATGATCGGCGCTGAACGACTGATCGCGGAAGACGGTCAGGCCCTCTTTCAGGCTGAGCTGGAACCAGTCGCGACACGTGATGCGGTTCCCCGTCCAATTGTGGAAATATTCGTGCGCGACGATTCCGGCGATGTTGTCGAAATCGAGGTCCGTCGCCGTCTCCCGGTCGGCCAGCACATATTTCGAATTGAAGATGTTGAGACCCTTGTTCTCCATCGCGCCGAAATTGAAGTCGTCGACGGCGACGATGTTGAAAACGTCGAGATCATATTCGCGGCCATACTCCTTCTCGTCCCAGCGCATCGCGTCCTTCAGCGCTTGCATCGCATGGCGGCAGCGCGGCTCGTCGCCCACGCGGACCCAGATGGCAAGATTGACCTCGCGGCCCGACATGGTCGTGAACTTATCGCGCAGCGGCGACAGATCGCCCGCCACCAGCGCGAAGAGATAGCTCGGCTTCGGGTGAGGGTCGGTCCAGCGCGCCTCGTGCCGACCGTCGCCAAGATCGCTGACGGGATGCGGATCGCCGTTCGACAGTAGGACGGGGAACGCCTCCGCATCCGCGCGCAGCGTCACGTCATAGGTCGACAGGATATCCGGTCGATCGGGATAGGGGGTGATGCGGCGAAAGCCCTCGGCTTCGCACTGCGTGCAGAGAATGCCGCCCGACGCGTAGAGTCCCATCAACTGGGTGTTCGTCTCCGGCGCGATCCGAACCTCGGTCTCGACGGTCGCGCGCTCGCCGGGAATGGGCAGGGTCAGCTTGTGGTCGGCATACATCCAGTCGGCGGGGGCAAGGGCCGTGCCGTTCACACGGACGCGGAGTATCTCCATCGCCTCGGCATCGAGCACCAGCGGTCCCGGCGGCCCGTCGCCGCGCTCGATCTCGAGCGTCGCCGTAACCTTTGTCCGTTCCGGATCAAGGTTGAAGACCAGCGTCGTCGACGGCACCCGCCAGGAGGGCGGTCGATAGTCTTCGCGCCGGGTGACGGCGGGAGCGTGCGGGGCGGGCTGGGCGTCGGCGGGAAGAATGTCCATCCCGCCGAGTTAGGCGCTCCGCAGCCCCGCGCAATCCCGGCTCAGACCATCGCGTCGCCGATCGAGCAGGCCGCCGGGCCGAGAATGACGACGAACAGGACGGGAAGAATGAAGAGAATGAGCGGGATCGTCATGATCGCGGGAAGGCGCGCTGCCTTCTCTTCGGCCTTCATCATGCGCTCGTTGCGGAATTCTGCCGACAGTACGCGAAGCGCGGACGCAAGCGGCGTACCATAGCGTTCGGTCTGAATAAGGGTCGTGACGACGCCGCGCAGCGCGTCGAGATCGACGCGGGTCGAGAGGTTCTCATAGGCGTGTCGACGATCGGTCAGGAAGCCCAGTTCGATCGCGGTCAGCGCAAACTCGTCCGCCAGTTCCGGGAAACCCTTGCCGAGCTCCTTGGCGACGCGGTTGAAGGCGGCATCGACGGTAAGGCCTGCCTCGGCGCAGATCACGAGAAGGTCCAGCGCATCCGGCAAACCCTTCCGGATGGCGTCGGTGCGCTTCTTCGTGAGATTGGAGATGAAGAGATCAGGCGATTTATAGCCGAGAAACAGAGAGCCCATCATCATGAACATTTTGGTGTTGTCGCTATACCCCTCGGCAGCGTTCATGCCGTAGATCAGGAAGGCCGCGACGCCTGCCATCACAAAGGGCATGACCAGCCGAGCGAACAGGAAGACGATAACGGCGTCCTTCGACCGGATGCCGGCCTGGGAGAGCGTGACGGCGGCGGTCTTCGTCTGCTCGTCCTGCAACACCTGAAGCTTTTTCAGAACGGACCGCATCTGGTTGGTTGCCTCGGCGCTCGCGCCGGGCTTCTGGCGGCGACGCGTCGCGGTGATGCCAGCTTTCAGCTGTTCGCGCCGTTCCTGCAGCGCCTTCACGCGGCCACGCATTGGGTCCTTGACCGTCGCAACCGACCAGACGGCGAACACCATGGCCATCGCGCCGATGCCGACGAACAGCGTCGCGAGGTCGAGTGCCGTCATCCCCAGGAATAGGACGTCGTTCGTAAGATCCAGGCCTTGTTCCATAATGTCTTTCCTAGATCTCGAAGCTGACCATTTTGGCCATGATGAAGGCGCCGATGGACATCCAGAGCGCCCCGCCGGCACCGGCAATCATCAGGCGCGTGTCGGTGAAGAACCCGCCGAGATAGTTGGGGTCCATCATGTATATGAGGCCGAAAACGATGAAGGGCAGCGAACCGACGATATAGGCCGACGCCTTCGATTCCGATGACATGGCGGCAATCTTCAGCTTCATCTGCGCGCGTTTGCGAAGCACCTCGGCCAGGTTGTTCAGCGTCTCGGCAAGGTTGCCGCCCGTTTCGCGCTGGATGGCGAGGGTGATGACGAAAAATTGGAATTCCGGCGTGCCAATCCTGTCCGCGGTTTCCTGCAGGGCGGCATCCATCGTGCGGCCGATCTTGACCTTGTCCGACACCCTGCGGAATTCCTCGCCCACGGTCCCGGGAATCTCAGTACCGACGACCTGAATCGACTCCCCGACCGGCAAGCCGGACCGCAGGCCGCGGGTCAGAAGTTCGATCGCGTCAGGAAAATTGTCGTTGAAGTTCTTCAGGCGCTTCTTGCCGAGAAAGCCGACGACGAAGTGAGGGACGCCAAGCCCCAAAATGACGCCGACGCCAGCCGCGATCAGCGGCGGTAGCCCCGCGCCCATCAAGGCAATGCTGGTTACGATCAAGAGGACGACATTCGCCACCATATATTTGCCGACGCCCCAGTCCCTGCCGGTCTTATGGAGGCGCACTTTCAGGGCCTCCTTCTTCGGCAGGAAGCTTGAGAAGGCGCTGTCGAGTTTCGTTTCGCGGGCGGCGACGATCTTCTTCATCTGCGCTTCGGCCTTGACCGCGGCGGAGCCGGAATGGCGCACACGCACCTGGCCGAGACGCCGCGACGCCGCTTTCTTTCCGCCGTCACCCGTCAGGAGAATGATGAAGAGGGCGAGCGTCGTGAAGATGCCGGCGCCGATGAGAAGGATTATCAGGTCGCGGCTCATGAGACGGTCTCCATCAGGACGCGGCCGAGGCCGAAATACTCCGCACGCTCGTAGCAGGCGGGCCGCATGCCGGACGATTTGAACTCGCCGCAAAGCTTGCCCTCGTCGTCCTCGTGCGTGAACTGGTATGTGAAGAGGTCCTGCATGGTGATGACGTCACCCTCCATGCCCACGACTTCGGAAATATGTGTGATGCGGCGGCCGCCGTCGCGCATACGGCTGATCTGTACGACGAGGTTCAGCGC
>JBAUIQ010000091.1:0-4393 GCA_049683075.1 Pacificimonas sp. | reverse complement strand
TCGGCCCCGAACTGGCCGGGCAGGCGAGCCCGGAAACGCTGCGCTTTCCGCAAGGGAAGCGCGCCGGGGCGACACTTACCCTGACCGTTGCCAGCGCCCATGCGCTAGCGATCCAGCATCGCGAACCCGCGATCATCGAGCGGGTCAATCGCCATTTCGGCTATGCCGCCGTCGCGCGCGTCGCTCTTCGGCAGGGGCGGCCAGTTCCCGTTCAGACGCGCGAAACGCCAGAGGCGAAACCGACCAATGTGCCGGACGAAGACCGGCGCCAGTTGCGCGAAATTACGGACGATGATCTGCGTGGATCGCTGGAAGCGCTTGCCGCTCGCGTCGCGGCGACGACCGGACCGCCAAAGATCAGCTGAGGGACGCCAACGTTGCCGGTCGTAGCGCTTTGACAAGGCTTCGCGCCGAACAGTAGGTCCGGCACGGAAAGACACAATGGACGGGTTCTCGATATGACCAGCATCACCAAGTTTCTTGCGGCTACGGCCATCTCGGCGATGACGCTTGCAGGCTGCTCCGAGGGTGGTTCGGGCGAAGCGAACGCAGCCGAAGCGCCCGAGGCGAACAGCAGCACGAATTGGGTGCGCTCGGTCAGCGAGACACCCGAAGGCGGCTATCTGATGGGAAACCCGGACGCTGAGGTGAAGCTGATCGAGTTCGCCTCGCTCACTTGCCCGGCGTGTCGCAACTGGCACGAAACGGCGATGCAGGACCTGAAGGGCAAATATATCGCCAGTGGCGATGTCAGCTATGAGCTGAGGACGTTCGTGCTGAATACACCGGACTATATCGCGACGATGGTCTCGCGTTGCACCACGCCGGAGGCGTTCTTCGCCCTGAGCGGTGCGTTCTTCGAGCGGCAGCAGCAGTGGCTCGGTCAGTTTCAAACGATCAGCGAGGCCGATCAACAACGTATCCAATCGATGGGCCCGGCAGAAGGGATCGTCGAATTGGGCCGCCTTGGCGGCGTCGCGGATTTCGTGAAGGCGCGCGGCATTCCGGCCTCGAAGTTCGAAAGCTGTCTGACGGACGAGGCTGAACAAGCGGAAGTCGAGGAAATTCGCCGTTCTGGCGTCGAGGATCTTGGCGTCGCGGGCACACCGACCTTCTTCGTCAATGGCGACCGCATGGATGGCAACACCTGGGAAGCAGTTCAGCAGCGCCTCGACGCGGCGCTTTAAGCCCAGCCCTGCAGCCTCGCGGCATGCTCGCGGACCCGCTCCGGGCCACCGAGCAGTTGGCGGTTCGCGCCGATCCGCTTGAACCAGAAGTGTAGGCCGACGAGATCGGTGAAACCCATGCCGCCATGGACCTCTGTCGACGTGCGCGCAACGAAGGTGCCCACTTCGGCCAAATGCGATTTTGCGAGGCAGACCAAAAGAGCGGCGTCATCCGCACCCCGATCAAAAGCATGGGCGGCCTGCCAGACGAGCGCGCGGGCGGGCTCAATCTGCGCAGCCATTTCGGCGCACATATGCTTGATGGCCTGAAAGCTGCCGATCGCACGACCGAACTGCTTGCGGTCCGCGGCATAGGCGACGGCCTTGTCGAGCATGGCCTGTGCCGCACCGAGCGTATCAGCCGCCAGCAACAACCGTCCGGCCGAGATCATCTCGTCGGCGGCCCGACCCGGCTCATTCTCGCCGGACAAATGGATGGCTGCGGTGTTTGAAAAAATGACTTCGGTGAAGCGGCGGGTGCGGTCGACGGCGCGCATGTCGGCACGCTCGGTCCCGTCAGCACGCACGTCGACAATGTGCAGCGCGCCGGTCCGGTCGGTGACGACCAGGTGCGACGCGACCTCGGCATCCAAGGCGAAGAGCGCTTTGCCGTTCAATTTTCCGTCGCTCGCCGTGACGCCCGCGGCCTCTCTCGCGCCGACATGCTCGCTAGCAGCGATGCCGAAATGGACGGAACCGGCAGCGAGTTTGGGCAGCCATTCGGCCTTCTGCGCTTCGGTCCCCGCCGCCGAGATTGCGATCGCTGCCATTGCGTTGCCGAGATGAGCTGCGGGCGCAACACGCGCCCCCAGCGCCTCCTGAACCAAGGCGGCGTCGAGAAGCCCGAGCCCAAGTCCGTCATGCGCCTTGGAAATGAGAATGCCGCCGACGCCCAGCTCTGCAAGTCCAGACGAAATCGCCGACGCCGCGCCGTCTTCTCCGGCGGCGGCCTTCCGAACCGCATCGAGGTCGGAGGCGGTGCCCAGATAGCCGTTCACCGACTCCTGCAGCATCTTCTGGTCGTCCGTTAGCGCAAATTTCATTGGGTCAGGCCGCCCTCTGCGCTTTTGGTTCGCGTGGCATGGAGAGCCCGCGCTCGGCGATGATGTTCTTCTGGATTTGGGCGGTGCCGCCACCGATGATCAGGCCCAGATCGTACATGTACCGCTGCTGCCATTCGCCGAAGTCGCGCAGATATTTCCCCCTGCCGTAAAGGAGGCCGAATTCCCCCATTGCGTCAATGGCAAGGCGGGCGAGTTCGTGGTTCAATTCGCAGCCCTGCAGCTTGACGATCAGGCCGGCCAGCCCCGCGCTTTCACCTTCGGCACGCGCCGTCGTAATCCGAAGACCATTGGCCTGCATCGCGTAGACGCGGGCCTGTAATGCCACCAGTCGGTCGCGGAAAACCGCATTGTCGATCAGGCGCTCGCCATCGATCGTTTCGCGCTGCATCAATTCGGCAATGCCGAGGAGCCGGGCCCTGGCCGCGTTCGGATTGCCGAGCATCCCGCGCTCATGGGTCAGCGTCGCATTCGCCACCTGCCAACCCTGTCCGGGTTCACCGACGATGCCGGATCGCGGCACACGCACATCGGTGAAGAACACCTCATTGAAATTCGCCGCCTCCGTCATGTCGATAAGCGGGCGCACCTCGATCCCGGGCGTATCCATCGGGAAGATTAAGTAGGAAATGCCGTGATGCTTCGGCGCGTCCGGCTCGGTGCGGACGAGGCAGAAGATCATGTCCGCCTGTTTCGCCGTGGAGGTCCAGATCTTCTGACCATTGATGACGTAATCGTCGCCGTCGATCTCGGCCCGCGTCGTCAGACTGGCGAGATCTGACCCGGCACCGGGTTCGGAATAACCCTGGCACCAGATCACTTCGCCGCGGATCGTCGGCCCGATCCAGCGCTGCTTCTGCTTTTCGGTGCCCATTTCGAGAAGGGTCGGCACCAGCATCGAAATACCCTGGTTCGCCATGCCGCCGGGCAGTTTCGCGTTCGCAAAGGCTTCGGCAATGATCCTCGCTGCAAGAAGGTCCGGCTCCGCGCCATAGCCACCATAGGCTGCCGGAATGGTTCGCGCGGCATAACCGTTCTCGATCAAGAGCTTTTGCCACGCCAAGCGCTTCTTGTTGCGAAGTCCGCGATCAGCGGGTCCCGGCGCGCGGTGGGCTTCGCGTGTCAGGAAGGCGTCCACCTCCTCCTTCAAAGCGATGTGATCGGGGGATAGAGAAAGGTCCATCGGACATCCTTCGGAAGCTATTTCCCATCGTTGTGGACCGCGTCAGTGGCCGCGTCACGCGACCATCTTTGAGAGGGCGCATGTTCGCGTGCTGCACCGCAATAGCGGCGTTGACTCATGGGGGGCGACTTCCTAGAGGCAGCCTCGCTTCGGCAGGGCGGTTTTTCACTCCGTGTCGGCGTTTGCCGTATCCATGGCGCCCCAGCATGTGTTTGCGAGGCGCGGGAGTATCCAGGTCTTGACCGATCCCCGCTCTCCTGAGTCTTTCGAGGCCAGGCTCGCTGCCGCAAAGGCGAGAGCCAACCCGGAGGCCGATCCGCGCACCGTCGCGGGCAGTGCCTTCGCGCAGGGGACGCGGCTTGCGCTGGAACTGGTGGCGGGCATTCTCGTCGGAGCGGCACTTGGGTATTTCGCGGATCGCTGGCTGGAGACGTCTCCATGGCTAATGATCCTCGGGTTCCTCCTTGGTCTGGTCGCCGGGTTTATGAACCTGATGCGTGCCGTCAATCGGGAGGCCGCCAAAGTGTCGGACGCTGACCTCGCGGCGCTGCCCGTGGTCGAGGATGAAGACGAAGAAGAGAGACCTTTCTAGGCGATGGCCGGACCGCTCGAACAGTTCGATATCAAACCGCTCTACCCACTCGAGGTGGGCGGTTACGATCTCAGCTTCACCAACGCGTCGGCGTGGATGATCGGCATCCTCGTCGCCATTTGGGCTTTCATGTTCTTCGGCATGCGAAAGGCCGAGCTCGTGCCCGGGCGCTGGCAGTCCGCCGTCGAGGGGCTACACGAATTCGTCGTTGGCATGGTCGACGAGAATATCGGACCGAACGGGCGCAAATATGTGCCGTTCATCTTCAGCTTGTTTATCTTCATTTTGGTGGCGAACGTCGCGGGACTTCTGCCCTACGCCTTTACTGTGA
>JBAUIQ010000090.1:0-3066 GCA_049683075.1 Pacificimonas sp. | reverse complement strand
AATCCATGCGCTGGGGCACCGCCAGCCGCTCGAACGAAAGCCTCCGCTGGGTCCGACCCCTGCAGGGCATCATCGCCATTCTCGGTGGCGACGTCGTCCCGTTCGAAATCGAAGGCATCGCCTCGGGCCGCACCACCGTCGGCCACCGCTTCATGTCGTCAGGCGAGATCGAAATCGCGGGCGTCGACCACTATGCCGACAAACTCCGCGCCGGACATGTCATCCTCGACGCGAACGAACGCGAGCAGATTATCTTGGACGGCGCGAAAGCCGCCTGCGAGGCCGAAGGCCTGACCCTCGTCGAAGACCCCGCGCTCTTGGCCGAAAACGCAGGCCTCACCGAATGGCCAGTCCCCCTCCTCGGCCGCTTCGATGACGATTTCCTGGACGTTCCGCCCGAAGTCATCACCCTCACCATGGCGACGAACCAGAAATATTTCAGCGTTGCAGGCGCGGATGGCGAGCTCACCAACGCCTTCGTCTGCACCGCCAATCTCGAAACCCCCGACAACGGCGCGGCCATTGTCGACGGCAACCGAAAGGTCCTCGCCGCCCGCCTCGCCGACGCCCGCTTCTTCTGGGAACAGGACAAGAAAGTCCCGCTCGAACAGCAGGCGGAAAAACTGAAAGACATCGTCTTCCACGAAAAGCTCGGCACCGTCGCCGACAAGGTCGAGCGCGTCGCAAAGCTCGCCGAATGGCTGGCGACCGAAGGCATCGTCCCCAACTGCGACCCCGCCAAGGCCCGCCGCGCCGCCCAGCTCGCCAAGGCCGACCTCGTCACCGGTATGGTCTACGAATTCCCCGAACTGCAAGGCATCATGGGCGGCTATTACGCCGAAGCCCAAGGCGAAGACCCGGAAGTCGCCGCCGCCATCCGCGACCACTACAAACCCGTCGGCCAGAACGACGACGTGCCGACTGCGCCTGTGACGGTGGCGGTGTCGCTGGCGGATAAGTTGGATACGGTCATTTCGTTCTTCGCAATCAACGAAACCCCAAGTGGCAGCCGAGATCCTTTTGCCCTTAGAAGAGCATCGTTGTCAGTCGCCAGTCTTCTTTTAGCAAGCCAATCGCGTCTTCGATTTTCGGCTTTGCTGAAAATGGCACTACTTTCTTGGATTGAGGTGCAGCTTCGTCATGTTCTGAAAGAACCAAAGTTTTCTCTGACGCTGGCGGATTTAGAAGACGGCACCCTTCGTCTGACTAGTTTTCTTATAGATCGTTATATGGGAATGGCTGATACGAGCCATATTCGATGGTTCATGCAGCGTGTGGAAACTTGGGATGAGGAAGCGGCAGATAATGTGCTTCCATTCTTCGCCGACCGCCTGAAAGTCCAACAGCGCGAGGCTGGCGTCCGCCACGACCTGATCGACGCCGTGTTCGCCCTCGGCGGCGAGGACGACATCGTCCGCCTGCTCGCCCGCGTGAAGGCGCTGCAGGCGTTCATGGAAACGCCCGATGGCGACGCGCTGCTGGCGGGCTACAAACGCGCCGCGAACATCCTGAAGGCCGAAGCGAAGAAGGGCACGCTGCCCGAAGGCGTGAGCGCAGACCCACCCCAAAACCGTCGCCCCAGCGAAGGCCGGGGTCCATCACGGAACGATCCCACAAGTGATGACGGTTCAGAGATGGATTCCGGCCTACGCCGGAATGACGGGGGCGGGGAGACGAACCCTAGTCTCGCCACGCCCGCACACAAACCCGACCCCGCCGAAGCCGAGCTCGCGCGCATCCTGGACGAAGCGGTTCCCGAGGCGCGCGCCGCCATTGCCGATGAACGCTTCGACGACGCCATGCGTGCGCTGGCGGCTTTGCGCGGCCCTATCGACAGCTTCTTCGAGGACGTCATCGTCAACGCCGACGATGCGGATACCCGCGCCTACCGTCTCGGCCTCCTCGCCCGCATCCGCAATGCCGTCCACGAGGTCGCCGACTTCTCGAAGATCGAAGGCTGACAACTCCCCTCCCTGAGAGGGAGGGGAGCAAAAGCCTTTCAAAGAGGGCGCGGAGTTGCTTTGTAGGCAATCATCAAAGACACTCCGCAAACGGTCTTTCTCAGCTAAATTCGCATTCGCGTCGCTTCGCGCGTAGGTGCAACCTACGCACTGCATGGCAATCCGGAATTGGCTCGGAAAACCAGTCGATTGATCGCAAGTTTGTAGGTTGCACGTCCACGATCCGGTGCCGTTGTGCACACTCGTGTCTTGCCCTTAAGACCAGCATTCCTAGAGACGGCCAGACGCAACGATCCCCACCGGCGAAATTCACAAGGACCGCACCCGATGACCGACCCGACGCCCACTTACGTCTACAAATTCGGCGGCGGCGCATCGGACGGCGGGAAGGGCGACAAGAATTTGCTCGGCGGCAAGGGCGCGAACCTTGCCGAGATGTCGTCCATCGGCCTGCCGGTTCCTCCGGGCTTCACGATCACCACGGAGATGTGCGCCGTCTATTACGACAATGGCGAGACCTTCCCGGACGAACTGACGGCCGAGGTCGAGGACGGCCTCACCCACATCGAAGCCGTCACCGGCAAACGCTTCGGCGCGCCCGCCAACCCGCTCCTCGTCTCCGTCCGCTCGGGCGCCCGTGCCTCGATGCCCGGCATGATGGACACGGTGCTCAATCTTGGCCTCAACGACGCGACGGTCGAGGCGCTTGCCAGCGAATCCGGGGATGAGCGTTTCGCCTGGGACAGCTATCGCCGCTTCATCCAAATGTATTCCGACGTCGTCCTCGGTCTCGACCATTATGTTTTTGAGGACGCGCTGGAGATTGCCAAGGAGGACAAGGGCGTCAGCCTCGATACCGACCTGGACGCCGCCGATTGGCGCGCCCTGGTCGATACCTACAAGGTCAAGGTCGAGGAAGAACTTGGCCGCCCTTTTCCACAAGACCCGCAGGAGCAGCTATGGGGCGGTATCCGCGCCGTCTTCGCCTCCTGGCGCACCGACCGGGCGAAGATCTATCGCCGCCTGAATGACATCCCCGACGAGTGGGGCACGGCGGTAAATGTGCAAGCGATGGTGTTCGACAACATGGGCGACACATCGGCGA
>JBAUIQ010000089.1:0-1986 GCA_049683075.1 Pacificimonas sp. | reverse complement strand
CCTGACCTTCGGAGCCGCGCAGCATGGCGATATTCTCGGCATATTTCTCCCGACCGCCGCGGAAGGTGGCCGTGCCCGCGACGAGGACAGTCGCGCCCGCATTGCGCGCCAGCGGCGCGGTCTTCGCGTCGATGCCGCCGTCGACTTCGAGGTCGATGGCCTTGCCGGTGGCGTCGATGCGCTTCCGGATGGTCTCGATCTTTCTCAGCTGCGAGTCGATGAAGCTTTGCCCGCCGAAGCCCGGATTGACGCTCATGACCAGGATCAGGTCGAGATCGTCGATCAGATAGTCGAGCACTTCAACCGGTGTGCCGGGATTGAGCGACAGGCCCGCCTTCTTGCCGAGCGCGCCGATGGTCTGGATCGTGCGGTGAATGTGCGGCCCCGCTTCGGGATGTACGGTGATGATGTCCGCCCCAGCATTGGCGAAATCTTCGATATACTGGTCGACCGGCGAGATCATCAGATGCACGTCGAACGGCTTTTCCGTGTGCGGGCGCAGCGCCTTCACGACGCCCGGCCCGATGGTGATGTTCGGCACGAAATGCCCGTCCATCACGTCGACATGGATATAGTCTGCGCCGCCCTCGTCGATGGCCCTCACTTCCTCCCCCAGCTTGGCAAAATCGGCGGAGAGGATGGAGGGGGAAATGCGGATGTCGGTCATAGGCGTCTACATAGATGCCGCTCCGAGTAATTCCCATGCCGAAACAGGCGAGATGTTCGAGATGGACGACGGGGCGGCGACCGTTAGGATTTCGCGGCATGCGTTTCCTCTTCTGCCTTCTCGCGTTCGCCTGTCTCGGCATGGGGCCGACCAACAAATATCGCGATGCGGCGCTGTCTTTCGAAGAGGTCATCAACGAGAATTACGCGTATCTCGACCGGCTTCCGGACGGCAGATTCGCGCTGACCGAAACGCTGCGGGCTGAAGCGGCGGCGGTCGATGACGACGAAGATCTAATTCGCTTCGCCGAGCGATCCCTGACGCTGCTGGCCGACCATCACGCGCTCACCATGTCATCCTTCGCAGATAGCTGGCAGTTGGTACCGACAGGGACCGATATCTGGGTCGAACCTCGCGAGAACGGATATGTCGTCGACGCCGTTCGAGAGAATTCGCCCGCTGAGCGGGCCGGGATCTGCAACGGGAACGTCGTCGTCGCGATCAATGGCATGCCGATGGCCATAGCCGTCGCGGCGTTCTGGCGCGAACTCGGCCTCACGCAACCGCCGTCAAGAGCGTGGGATGGCTTTGCGGCGCGGACACTAGTGGCGGGACGCCGAAATGGGGGGCGGACGTTGACGATCCGAAAGTCCGATGGACGACATCGCGACGTCGACTTGCCGGCGTTTCACACGTCCGGTGCCAAGACGGACTTCATTACCACCGGGCAGGCGGCTGATGCTCTCAGAATACGGGTCGAGGACAGCCTTGGCGATAATGCGACCATCGCGGCCTTCGACGCGGCCATGATGCAGGCCGCGCCAGGCCAGCCCGTAATCATCGACCTGACGAACACGCCGGGCGGCGGCAACACGGTCGTCGCAAAGGGGATTCTCGGCTGGTTTGCGGATAAGCCTACGCCTTACCAGATGCACGGCCTGCCACGCGTGGCCCGCGCGACGGGCATCGAACGCTGGTGGCAGGAACTCGTCATGCCGCGCGAGGGGAAGTTACACGACGGCCCGGTGACGGTTCGGGTCGGGCGCTGGACGGGCAGTATGGGCGAGGGGCTTGCCATTGGCTTCGATGCGCTCGGCGCGCGGGTCGAGGGCACGCGCATGGCCGGGCTGCGCGGGGCGATCTACGACCTCGAATTGGGGGACACCGGCGAGTTCATCAAACTGCCGGTCGAGCGGCTGTTCGCCATCGCCGGCACACCGCGCGAAGAGTTCGTCCCCGAACCCGCGCCGGTCACCCGCTGCGCACGAGGCGGGCCATGAAGAAGCCGTCGAGGCGGCCTGCGTCCGCCAGCATCGTGG
>JBAUIQ010000088.1:0-2377 GCA_049683075.1 Pacificimonas sp. | reverse complement strand
CCGTTTCCGAGCGCGACTGGACGGTTGGTTGGACCGCTGAAAGATGATCCGACCGCCTTCAGAGCGATTGCTCTCCTCTACGCAGCGATGATGGCCGCTCGGCTCATGGTGCCGTTTGCCGATATCGAGAAAGTGGTGGTTAGCGGGCCGTTTGCGGTTCAGGAGCAATTTACAACGCTTCTCAAGGCGTTGTTACGAGAGCGAAAGATTGAACTACGATGCTCTTCGAACCGGCGGCATCCCGCCTCCTTATTCTTGCGATCTCATCATTCAGATGCATCGATATCAGATAGCGCTTGCGAATCTGATACGGCCCCCGAACTTCTAGCGTATTACGAAACTTGGCGATCCCGCCTCGCGTAGCTTGAGCTAAAGGCGGATCGTACAATATCGCCGTCGCCCGGGTCGGCAGCTGACGTTTGATCTCTGCACCAATCTGAACCTTGATCAGAACGCGACGAATTTTTTTTGGAAGACTCTTCTGGGGATCGGGCCCCAAAACGTCTTGCGTTCGGACGAGGTGGCCGAAGCAGCGTTTCTTGATTGCGCCGTTAAAGTTTAGCGGCGTGCCTATCCACCGTTCAAACACACGAATTCTCAACGCGGATAACAGGGAATTCGTGTCGGGATAACAGGGAAGGGCGCTCGTTTACCCGAGTGAAAACAGGCAGCTACAAACGTTCGCGGCGTGCAACGAGCTTGCCTTTTTGAGCGGATCCAATTATGCAACGGCTATCCGCAGAGGCGGGTGGTCGTAAGAGGGCAGCGCCTGACTATGATCGAGGCAGTGCCTCCGTTCGGGGACCGCTCCGACAGCGACAGGAGGGCAGCGCCTTCCGATGAGGGGTAGTGCCCCGGACCGAGAAGCTGCGCTTCTCGTTGAGAGGCTGCGCCTCGCCCGAGATCCTGTCGCCGTTGTCGCCCGGTAACACCGGGCATGTCCTGTGGACCCGATTGCGCAGATCTCCTTCACCATCATTGTTGATCTGAGGGACGATTCGTCATGTCTTCACCAGTATGCGAGGCGCACGTGCGCCTGCCGACCCCCGAGCTTACTAAACTGGATAACCTCCGCCCTGCGCCGCGCAACGCGCGGACCCACTCCCGAAAACAACTTCGCCAGCTAGCCGAGAGCATCAGGGCGTTCGGCTTCACGAACCCGGTACTCGTCGATGATACTGGCGAGGTGATTGCAGGTCACGGCCGTCTCGCCGCAGCCCGGATGCTCGGTTTGAGCGAGGTGCCGACGCTCTGCCTGGACTGGCTGAGCGAAGAGCAGAAACGTGCCTACGTCATTGCGGACAACCGGCTTGCCGAAAAAGCGGGGTGGGACCGAGAGTTGCTTGCGCTGGAGCTTGGCGAACTTGGCGCTCTCGACATCGACATCACGCTAACAGGTTTCGCGGTCGAGGAAGTTGACTTGATCATCGACGCGGGAGAACGGGCGCCTGAAAGCGATGACGTCGATGACGTCAGAGATGGTCCTGCGGTCTGCCGTCTTGGCGACCTTTGGGAACTAGGCCGTCATCGACTTTTGTGCGGTGACGCGCTTCAGGCGGAGAGCTACGACACGCTTCTTGGCGACGAGCGTCCCGTCATCGTTGTCACTGATCCACCCTATAATGTCCCGATCCAGGGGCATGTATCCGGCCTCGGAAAGGCCAGTCACCGGGAGTTCGTACAAGGGTCAGGCGAGCTGACCGAAACGGAGTTTACGAGCTTTCTGGCGCGTGCCTTCGCGCAGATGGCGAAGGTCAGCGGCAACGGCTCCCTCCATTATATCTTCATGGACTGGCGGCACTTGCCCGAGCTGCTGGGCGCAGGCCGCAGTGTCTACGACGACTGGCTCAATCTATGCGTCTGGTCGAAGACCAATGCCGGGATGGGGTCGCTCTACCGTTCGCAGCATGAACTGGTCGCCGTCTTCAAGAAGGGCGAGCGGTCGCACATCAACAATGTGAAGCTCGGCAGCAACGGCCGGTACCGATCAAATGTCTGGCAATATGCCGGTGCCAACAGCTTCTCCGCTGAGCGGGACGAAGAGCTCGGCTGGCATCCCACCGTGAAACCTGTCGAAATGATCGCGGACATCCTGAAGGATGCAAGCGATCGTGGCGACATCGTGCTTGACCCATTTGGTGGGTCCGGGTCAACCTTGATCGCGGCCCAGCAATCCGGGCGAGCGGCGCGTCTCATGGAGCTTGATCCACTCTATTGCGATGTCATCCTTCGGCGCTTCCGCTCGGCATCCGGCGAGGAGCCGCGGCTAACGGCAAGCGGCGAGACGTTCTGCGACCGTGAACGCCTCACGGAGGCGGGAGGCGAGCAATGAGCGAGACCGAAGAGGTTGGCTATGGCAAGCCGCCAATGGCCACAC
>JBAUIQ010000087.1:0-5925 GCA_049683075.1 Pacificimonas sp. | reverse complement strand
GCGCATCAAACCGGAATATGCGCCGTTTACCGATTACGAGCTTTTGGCGCGGACAGCCGAATGGGAAGGTCAAACGCGTGGCCGTTAAGGGGCTGTTCGCCTTGACGCCGGATCAGCTGGAGGCGGCGCGGCCGGACGCCCACCGTTGGGTATCTGCCAGTGCAGGAACCGGCAAAACGCAAGTTCTTTCCGCGCGTGTGTTCAGGATCTTGCTGGAAGGCGCTGAGCCCTCGGCCATCCTCGCGCTCACCTTCACGAAAGCCGCGGCCGCGGAAATGCAGACGCGTATCTTCGAGCGCCTGGCGCACTGGGTCCGGGCGCCGTCGAAGGAGATCAAGGCCGATCTTGCTGCGATTGGCGCCGAACAGGGCGAAGCGACCGTCAAGACGGCTCGCACGCTCTTCGCGCGAGCCCTTGAGAGCAATGGTGGGCTTCGGGTTCAGACTCTGCATGGCTTTGCATCCTCCTTACTGGCGGCGTTCCCATTGGAGGCCGGGATCGTGCCCGGCTTTGCGACGCTCGAGGACCGGTCGGGTGCTCAACTGAAGGCCGACGTCCTGGAAGGCGCAGTCGAAGACGCTTCGGACGATGGCGATCACGCATTTCTCGACGATCTCGCGGCGTTGGCGATTGCGAAAAGCGACGGCGGTGCCGTGCAGATCGTCAATGCGCTGATGCAGGATCGCGAGCGGCTGCTGGCCATTCGCGACGAGGCGTCGCTGCTCGCAGAAGTCCGGCATCGACTTGGCCTTCCACGCGAAGGGTCTGCCGAGGATATCCTTCGCCAGGCGATTGCGGACGACGTCGGCTTCGATGCTGCGGTGCAGATGTTCGCGGCTGCCCTGAATGACTGGAACACAAAGACCGGTCGCGAGCGGCTCGACAAGGTTTCCGCCTATATGCTGGCCAGCGACGAAGAGAAAATCGACGCGCTGGAGCATTTGGTCTCGGCAGTCCTCACGCAGAAGGGGACGCCCTACAAGGCCTCAAAAGCCTTGGCCGGTGCGGACGAGGCTCTTGCTGCGCGGGTCTTGCCTCTGGTTGAGACGATGCGCACGCTCGAGCTCGCGGAAACCGCCGCGCTCTACCTTCGCGTTGGGCGACGTGTCGCCGCGCGATACGAGGAAGCAAAGGCCCATCGTGGCGCGCTCGATTTCGGCGATATGATCGTGCGGGCGGCCAAGCTTTTGTCGGAAATCGATAGTGCCTGGGTCCTCTACAAGCTCGACCAGCGGATCGATCACGTCCTCGTCGACGAGGGGCAGGATACGAACGCAGCGCAGTGGACCATCGTCGAGGCGCTGACGGCCGAATTCTTTGCCGGCGAGGGCGCGCAAAGCCTTGATGGCGAAAATCGACCGCGGTTTCGCAGCTTGTTCAGCGTGGGCGACTATAAACAGGCGATCTTCGGATTTCAGGGCTCCGACCCCGATGAATTCGACGGCGCGCGCGAACGGTTCGGGGCCAAGGCGATCGCGGCCGATCAGGATTTCGCGGAGGTCGATCTCGGAACCTCTTTCCGCTCCGTGCCTGCCGTCCTCGACGTCGTCGATGCAACGCTGTCGCAAATGGGCGGCACCGCACTTGGACTGACACGCGATCCTGTACGACATCATCCATTTCGCGATGGAAGTGGCGCCGTAACGCTGTGGCCGCGGCTGACCGACGAGACCGTCGAAGATGCCGAAGCCTTCTCCGAGCGACCCGAACGTGAGCTGGCCTCGCGAATCGCGAGCGAAATCGGGAGCTGGATTGCCGATCGGCGCTTTATTCCGGCGAAACAGCGAACCGTGAACGCGGGCGACATCCTCGTTTTGGTCCGAAAGCGGGACGACTTTGTACCGGAGCTCGTGGCGGCGCTGCACAGAGAAGGCGTGCCCGTAGCCGGCGCCGACCGCTTGCGCCTGACGACGCCGATTGTCGTTCAGGACTGCCTCGCACTTATTCGGTTCGCGCTGCAGCCGAATGACGATCTGACCCTCGGGGAGCTTCTCGTCTCGCCGTTCCTGGGCTGGTCTCAGAAGCAGCTTTACGATCTCGCGCAGCCGCGAGGCGCAGGCGTCCCGCTTTGGGATGCGCTACGGGATCGGGGCGATGGTGCGGAGACGCGCTGGCTCGAAGACGTTCTTCGGATGGCAGATTTTCGAACGCCGTACGATCTTCTCGAAACGGTTATGTCGGGACCGCTGCAGGGTCGCGCGAAACTGCTGAAACGGCTGGGCGAGGAGGCGCGCGATCCTCTTGAAGAACTGATGAGTCAGGCATTGGCTTACGAGCTCGCCGAAACGCCCTCATTGCAGGGTTTTCTCGACTGGATCGCAAGTGCCGACGATATCGATGTGAAGCGCGATCCGGAGGCGGCGGCCGATGCCGTCCGGATCATGACCGTGCACGGTGCGAAGGGGTTGCAGGCCCCCATCGTCGTCATGGCCGATGCCGCAAGAGCGCGAGCGGGGACTCACTCGGTCGACCACTTGATGTTGGGCGACCCGGAGCTGCCACTTTACGGCTTCTCGAAGGCTGCGCTCCCCGATCGGCTCCGC
Organism: Pacificimonas sp.; assembly: GCA_049683075.1. Classification (GTDB taxonomy): domain Bacteria; phylum Pseudomonadota; class Alphaproteobacteria; order Sphingomonadales; family Sphingomonadaceae; genus Pacificimonas. The sequence goes on along the minus strand of JBAUIQ010000087.1, from coordinate 3,382 downwards.
GAGCCGTATGAGGCGGAAGAGCGGCGTGACGCCGAGGAATCGGCACGGCTGCTGTACGTCGCGATGACGAGAGCGGAGGATTATCTCTATGTGGGCGGGATTCCGCCCACACGGGATAAGACGACCACTTGGTACGACATGATCGAAGCGGGGATGCTGTCACTCGATCCCGAAGACGTTGATGCAGCAAATTGGGGCGGCATTTCTCGGCGATATGCGCGCGGCGTCGACGTCATTCCTGAGCAGCAAGACGAAGAATCTCCGCACATGACTGTGGCATTGCCGGATTGGGTCAGCCAAACTGCCCCTCCGGAAGCGCGACCGCCCCGCCCGCTCGCGCCCTCGAAGCCGGAGGATGACAGCAACCTTCCGCCACCGGGACCGGGACCGGCGCTGAAAAAAGCGGCGCTTCGTGGGCGCTTGATGCATTTGCTGTTCGAGCGGTTGCCGTCCGTCGCGCCAACCGAAAGGGAGGATCGCGCAAGAGCTTGGCTGAGGTTGCGGGCAGAGGGTCTCGATATCGACGATATGGTCATCGAGGTCATGCGAGTCATGACCGACCCGGTCACTGCGCCGCTTTTTGGCTCGGACGCCCTTGCCGAAGCGCCGATCTCCGCGACTGTCGACGATCGGGTGGTCGCGGGTACGATCGACGTCCTTCTCGTCGACGAGGAGCATGTGCGTGCGGTCGACTATAAAACTGACCGCAACGTTCCCGAGACGGCACTCGAGATTCCGCAGCGGCATCGCAATCAGATGTCCGCCTATCGCGCGGCGCTTGAGAAGATCTTCCCCGACCGGCGGATCGAGACGAGCCTTCTGTACACCGCCGGACCGGCGCTTTTCGATGTCACCGATTAATCTCGAGCGGGCACGGACTTCATGGCCGGAAAGAAAGGCTTTCCTTGCGTGCATCGCGCCCGCTCGCCATGTCTCATGGCAATCACGTAACGGAGACCACTGACATGGCGACCACAAACATCACGCCGGAAAATTTCGAGTCCGCAATCAAGCAGGCCGACGCACCGGTACTCGTGGATTTCTGGGCCCCATGGTGCGGCCCTTGCAAGCAGATCGCGCCCGCCTTGGAGGAGTTGTCAGAGGAGATGGACGGCGTCACCATTGCGAAGCTAAACACCGATGATCATCCGGAACTGGCCGCCGAATTCGGCATCCGCGGCATTCCGACGATGATCCTGTTCAAGAACGGTCAACCGGCGGCGACAAAGGTCGGCGCACAACCGAAGAGCAGTATCAAGGATTGGCTGGAGGCAGAGACTGCCTAGTCAGCTCATCTTATCTCACGCCTTGGTCAGCACCTGACCGAGGCGCGGGAAGTGCACATGGACCCGGCCCGCGCGTTCATCGTCGCGGGCAATCGAGATACGACGGTCGTCGAGGCCCACGAGGGTTCCGGCGACCGTTGCCTTTTCGGGGGCTTCGACCTTCACATGCACCTCGTCACCCGCCGCAAAGCCATGGCCGTCCGCAACGGCGCTGTCGGGGCAGGGCGTTTCTGCCGCTGCATGCTCGATGGCCTGATCGGTCGTCCAATCCACCTGGTCGCCATAGCCGATGGCCTCGACACGGGCGTACCAATCGGCGATCGCCGGACCGAAGTCCGCAGGCGCTTTCCCGGCGAATGATACGAAGCGAATGTTCATATAAAGCGCGAGGTCGGCATGACCCGGTGCCTCGCCGCCAATAAACTGTCGTCCGTCCGAGAGGGCTTCGCTGAGCAGCTCCGCACCGCCCCCAAATTGCCCGCCGAGATGCGGGACCATAGGCAGGAAGGTCTCGGGGTCCATTCCGAAGCGCGCCTTTCTGTCCTCCCAAAAGGCTGGCGGCACGACGTTCGGGTCCGTCCCGAGCGCAACCCCGACCGCAGGCATGAACCAGCAATTGGCCGACCAGAGCGCGATCATACGTCCCGCCGCACCAAGGGGTGCCGGATACAGCGACGGCTCAGGCTTATGAGCCTCTAACGCATCGATAATCGCCGCCGTGTCGCAATAAATGTCCGCGCCGATCTGCAGAACCGGAATGCGTTCGTAGCCGCCCGTCAGCGCGGTCAGCTCAGGCTTTGGCGCAACATTCGGCTGGGTCACGACCTTCGAAGAAAGTCCCTTCAACCCCAAGGCCAGCTTTGCCACCTCGGCAAAGGGCGAAAACGGATATTGGTGCAGGACGATCTCGGCCATGTCAGCTCCTGTAATCGGCGTTGATGGTGATGTATCCGTGCGTCAGGTCGCACGTCCAGACGCGGGCTGTGCCAGTACCGAGACCTAGCGAAATGCCGATGTCGATCTCCTGTCCTTTCAGATGGTCGGCGACTGGTGCCTCGTCATAATCGTCTACCACTTCCCCGTCGGCAGCGACTTGCGTGGTGCCGAACCGAATTCCGAGCCGATCGCGGTCGGCGGGTTCGCCCGCCTTGCCGACCGCCATGACGACCCGGCCCCAATTGGCATCTTCCCCGGCGATAGCAGTTTTCACCAGAGGTGAATTGGCGACCGACATCGCGATGCGCTTCGCCGACGCATCCGTTTCTGCACCCTCGACGTCGACTGTGATGAACTTCGTCGCGCCTTCGCCATCGCGAACGATTTGTTGCGCGAGATTTTGGCAGACGTCTGCCAGCGCCGCCTGGATCGCATCCGCACCGTTGTCTTCGCGCTTTTCGATCCGCGCACCGGTCCGACCGGTGGCGAACACGAGCAGTGTGTCGCTGGTAGAAGTGTCGCCGTCTACCGTGATTGCGTTGAAGCTCTTCTCCGCCGCTTCGACGGTCATCTCTTGCAGCAGCACAGGCGCGACATCCGCGTCCAGGACAACATAAGCCAGCATGGTCGCCATGTCGGGCGCAATCATCCCCGATCCTTTGGCGATGCCGTTCACTTGCACACGTTCGCCGTCCACGACCGCAGTCGCGGCGGCACCCTTTGGAAAGGTGTCGGTGGTGGTGATGGCATTGGCGACATCGAGCCAGCTCGCTGCAGTGCTGCGCATGTCTTTAAGTGTTTGAATCGCCCTTTCGGCGGGAAGCGGAACGCCAATGACGCCGGTCGCAGACAGGAAGACTTGATCGAGAGGTACGCCAAAACTGTCGGCCGTCGTCTCTCCAATCAAGCGGGCGGCATCGGCGCCCTTCTTTCCAGTGAAGGCGTTGCTATTCCCGGCCGAGACAACGAGCGCTTGTGCTTTTCCGCTCGAAAGCCGCTCCCGGGACCATTCAATTTCCGGCGCGGCACAGGCGGACTTCGTCAGAACCCCGGCGACAGCCACTGGCCGGTCGAACAAAATGACCGTCAGGTCCATTCTGTCTCGATAATGGTAGCCGGCATGTCCGACATGGAGATTGACGCCCATCAGGTCGGGCATC
>JBAUIQ010000086.1:0-4621 GCA_049683075.1 Pacificimonas sp. | reverse complement strand
AGCTCATGTCGGTGACATGCAGCAGGCCGTCGATGCCGCCAAGGTCGACGAAGGCGCCGTAGTCGGTGATGTTCTTGACATCGCCCTCGACCACCTGGCCCTCGGTCAGGGACTGGATAAGGTCGCTGCGCTGCTCGGCGCGGGTTTCCTCGAGAATGGCGCGGCGCGAAACGACGATGTTGCCGCGCTTCCGGTCCATCTTCAGGATCTGGAACGGCTGTGGCATGCCCATCAACGGGCTGATGTCGCGAACCGGACGGACGTCGACCTGCGAACCGGGCAGGAAGGCCACGGCGCCGCCGAGGTCGACGGTGAAACCGCCCTTCACGCGGCCGAAGATGACGCCATCGATACGGGCATCGTCGCCATATTCGTTCTCGAGGCGGTCCCAGGCGGCTTCGCGGCGCGCACGATCACGGGACAGCATGGCCTCGCCATGGGCATTCTCGACGCGATCGACATAAACCTCGACCTCATCGCCGGGGCTGAGTTCGGGCTTTTCACCCGGCGGTGCGAATTCGCGGAGATTGATACGGCCTTCGGACTTCAGCCCGACGTCGATGATCGCCATGTCGTTTTCGATGGCGGTAACGGTACCGGTGACGACGCGGCCTTCGAAGGTCTCCGAGCCGCCGAGGCTGTCCTCGAGCATGGCGGCGAAATCATCACGGGTGGGCTGTGCAGCTGTTGCCATAAAGTCTGTCTGTCCTTTGTCGATCGGCTAGATCGAATTGTTCACATGCCGTCCGGTTGGTTCCGGCGGTCTGGGGCGGAATTGCCCCTTCGGTTCTTATTGTCATCCAACGGCAAAGCGGGCGGGATCGGGATCATTCCCGCCGCCCATAGTCGCTGTCGGACTTGCCGTGCCGGGGCCAATCTCTCGGACAGCCCCCTCAGGCGTCTACGTCCATAGGCGAAATCGCCGCCTTTGGCAAGGAAGACCACCCTCAATCGAGCGCGCGATGTACCGCCTCCAGCGCAGCGGCGATGGACGCCTCCAAACCGAGTGTCGTCGTGTCGAGCACGAAGGCATCCTTCGCGATCGTCAGCGGTGCGGCCGCTCGTCCGGAATCTCGTTCGTCCCGCGCCTTTAGATCCGCAAGCACGTCTACAAATTCGACCGCCTCGCCACGCGAGTTCAGTTCTCGCGCGCGGCGCTTCGCTCGCTCCTCGACGGTAGCAGTCACATAGAGTTTTATGGTCGCTCCGGGCGCAATCACGGTCCCGATGTCCCGACCATCGAGAACGGCCCCGCCATCCTGACGGGCAAAACTTTTCTGGCGGAAAAGCAGCGCCTCGCGAACGGCCGGATGCGCCGAAACGACCGACGCGTCCGCACCCGCGCTCCGTGTCCGCAAGGCGTCGTCCTCCAAAAGGTCATCCGGCATAGTCCGTGCCAGCTCTGCCGCCCTGGTCGAATCATCGAAGGGGCAGTCGGCACGTCGCATGGCCACGCCGACCGCGCGATAGAGAAGGCCCGTATCGAGGTGCGGCAAACCATATTCATTAGCGATCGCCTTGGCGATACTGCCCTTTCCCGACGCTGCGGGGCCATCGACGGCGACGATCATAATGGGCGCAAAACAAGTGGGTCGGTCATGCCGCGCGGCCTAGGCCTCTGCCACTTCGCTCGCAAGCCGAGCGAACATAGCGGCAAGGCGGGGGCCAGCGACAGAAAATGAAGACCGGGCCCTGTCTCGTCATCGTCGGCACGCGCCCCGAGGCCATCAAGCTTGCGCCCGTCATAATCGAACTGCGTCGACGAGGTGTCGAAACGCTCTGTTGCGCGACGGGGCAGCATCCGGACATGGTGCACGAAATGCTGTCGGAATTCGGGCTCGCCGTAGATATCGACGTCGGTAAGAGTGCGCGATCCATCAAACCCTTCGAACGGCTGTCGCAACTTCAAGCCGTCGCGATGATGGCCTCTCTCGTGATCGTTCAGGGCGATACGATGAGCGCATTCGCAGGCGCTGTCGCGGCCAGCCTTTCCGAGACGCCATTGGCCCATGTCGAAGCGGGTCTCAGAACTGGTGATTTCGCCGCGCCCTTTCCGGAAGAGGCGCTTCGCATAGGGATCGCCCGGCTTGCGGACATTCATTTCGCACCGACGAGCGATGCGCTCGCAAATTTGAGGGACGAGGGCATCGCGCGGGACACCGTCCACCTGGTCGGAAACACGATTGTCGACGCCGTGCGCGCCATCCTGCCGGGTCGGCGTGGAATTGGCCGTTATGTCGTTCTCACCACACATCGCCGCGAACATGACGGCGAGCCTGGCCGCGAGATATTGCGAGCAGCAGCGAGGCTGAGTGCCGAGGACGGTCTGGAGGTCGTCTATCCTGCGCATCCACGAACCCCCGCAGCGGACCTCGCCATCGTCGAAGATTGCGAGCGGGTTCGCGTGTCCGGTCCATTACCTTATTCGCGGTTCCTTCCGCTGCTCGCGGACGCCGCGCTGGTCATCACCGACTCGGGCGGCGTGCAGGAGGAAGCGGCAACGCTCGGCGTGCCGCTGGTCTGCGCGCGCACCGTGACCGAACGACCGCAGGCCGTCGCAGTGTCGAACTCGATCCTGACCGGGCCGGACGAACATGCCATCGTCGCGGCATCGCGAGACCTTCTGTCTCGTCCAAGACGCCCCGCGCGCTCTGCCGTCTTCGGCGACGGCCACGCAGCGGAGCGGATCGCCGACACCCTGATCCGGAAAAAATTTGCATCCGTTAACCAACATTCCGCCGCGACAGATGGTTTACGTCTCGTTAACCCATGAGACCACGGGAGATCGGATGTGTTTCAGTACAAACGAACAACGGCGGGATTCGGGTCGCGTGTGGCGGCGAGGCAGCCGTCCAATTCGACCATGCCCGCATGGCAGGTGGCCGCGCTCGGCTATTTATTCGGAACGGCCTTCATCCTGACCATGACGCTCTGAAGCGCCAAGCGACGTCATCAAATCGACGAAGTCCGGGAAGCTTGTATCGATAGGCCGCGCATCGTCGACGATGACCGGTCGATCGGCGTGTAGACCGAGTACCGCGAAGCTCATCGCAATCCGGTGATCCAGGTGGCTGCGGATCGTCGCGCCGCCCGGTACAGGCCTGCCACCGCTGCCCGTGATCACAATTCCGTCATCGAGCAGGCGTACCGGAACCCCGCAGGCGGAGAGTCCCGCCGCCATGACGGCAAGGCGATCCGATTCCTTGACCCGCAACTCCTCCAGCCCGCGCATCTCGGTATCGCCCTTCGCGAAGGCCGCGGCCACCATCAGGATCGGATATTCGTCGATCATCAGGGGCGCAAGGTCGGGAGAGATAGAGGTCCCGACCAGGTCGCGCTGGCGGAGATGGATCTGGCCGACCGGCTCTACGTCATTGGCCCCCTCGCGCTCCCTTACGTCTAGCTCGGCACCCAAGTGTCGGAGGGCGTGAATTATACCGTCGCGCGTCGGATTCAGCCCAACGCCTTCGACGAGCACATCGCTTCCCGGGACGATGGCCGCCGCAACTAGTGGGAAGGCAGCCGACGAGATATCGCCCGGCACGGCGATATGCTGCGGCCAAAGATCGACTTGCCCCGTCAGCGAGATGATGCGTTCGCCGTCTTCGCGCTCTACCTGAAGCTGCGCCCCGAAAGTACGAAGCATCCGTTCGGAATGATCGCGAGTAACGACAGGCTCACGCACCACCGTCGTCCCAGGCGTGTTTAGCCCAGCGAGGAGGATCGCGGATTTCACCTGCGCCGAGGCTACGAGCAAGCGGTAATCGATAGGGAGCGGACGGTCCGTTCCCGTCATCGTCAATGGCAGGCGGCCGTCGCGGCTCGCAAAAACGGCCCCCACCCTCTCGAGCGGGTCGATTACACGACACATCGGGCGCGATGAGAGGGAGCCATCGCCGGTCAGGGTCGCAGTCAGTGAATGGCTGGCGAGAAGGCCCATCAGAAGCCGTGTCGACGTACCGCTGTTGCCAAGGTCGAGTGCCGTCTCGGGTTCCAGCAGGCCCCCGACGCCGACGCCATCCACAAGCCAATCGTCGCCATCCTTCCCGATCGTCGCCCCCATCGCCATGAGCGCCGCCGCCGTCGCATGGACATCCTCTCCTTCCAGGAGACCCGAGATGCGGGTGCGTCCGACTGCCAAGGCTCCGAACATCAGAGCGCGATGCGAGATCGACTTGTCGCCGGGTACGGTGATCGTTCCCGACAAGGGGGCGTCGGTTGTCAGGGACAATGGTTGCGGCTCGGCGACGTCCATCATCGAAGTTCCGACCCGCCCCCCGTCACTTGAAAACGGGACGCAGCCCGCCAATCTTGGCGAGGCTTTGACAGTGGCGAACGGGCGTGGCAAGCGCGCCCGCGCGTTTCCGTGGTTCGGGCGCCCGCCTCTTTCGTGGCGATGACCCCCGCAACCACCGCCGACCCGATTTTCAGGAGAGTTCCGATATGGCAGCCGCCGCCAAGAAACAGGCCGATTGGGGTACCAAGCGTACCTGCCCCGAATGCAATACGCGCTTCTACGATCTGGGCGAGGACGATCCCGCCACATGTGTCGAATGTGGCCATGAATGGGTGCCCGAGCCCGTTCTGAAGGCGAAGCAGCCGCTGCCGTTCGACACCGCGA
>JBAUIQ010000085.1:0-5796 GCA_049683075.1 Pacificimonas sp. | reverse complement strand
GCCAGGGACCGGAGATCGCGAACGTGATCCCGGGCGTCTGAATGTTCACGAAAAGGATCCGGCCAGTCGGATCGAAACAGGCGCCCGCCCATTCCTGACGCCGACGATCGCCCGCAAGCCCGAGCGTGGTCGATTTTCCTGCCCGGCGAAGATCATCGTCGTCGATAACGATGTTGTTCTTCGCGAACGGATAGGCCTGCCCGTTCGGCAGCAGGCCGAGCAGACGCTCGCCGAAGCCGAACTCGTCCTCCACACCGCCGCCATCTTCGCAAAGGAGGATGCCGCCACGCGGACTGACCGTGATGTTGTCAGGATTGTTACCGGCAATCTTGGACTCGCTGGCGTAGATGCACTCCATTCGCTGCGCGACCGGGTCGTAGGCCCAGACTGCGCCTTCGCCGCGACCGCGACGACCGTCGCTGGCCACGCCGGCGCTGGTGTCGACGATGTAGATAAGGCCATCCGGTCCGGTCCATGCGCCTTCGCCGCGACTCATGACGAGACCGCCCTGTGCAAAGCCCTGCAGGAAGGGGCCCGTCGCGCCTGTCACAGTCAGGCCGGTGTCCGGCTCGACCACGACATCGGCACCATCCGGGTCCGCGTCAGGATCCTCGATTTCGACCCACTCGATATCATAGGCGTCGCCGAGTTTCGGCACGATCAGGCTCTGGTTCGTGACGCCCACGACCTTCGCCATGAAGAGCTTGCCGCCCTGCTCGAGGCTGCCGAGACGCTGTGACGTGTCGGTCGGCTCGAACTTGTAGAAGCCTGCCCGGTTACGGGCGTCCTCGGTCTCATAGACGAAGCTTGTCGCCGGATCGACGGCCACGGCCTCATGCGGGAAGCGTCCCATTTCGATGATGGGGTTGCCGGTCACGGTGTTGATGTCGGTGCCGACCTCGAACACATAACCGTGCTTCACATTGCCGTTTGCGTTGACGTCGATCGTCTCTTCGCAGCTAAGCCACGTGCCCCAGGGCGTCTGGCCGCCGGCGCAGTTGCGGATCGTACCGCCCAGCGACGGTTGCGTTTCGACATGGCGCCCGCGTGCCACGATCACGTTCGAGTTGCCACCTGAATTCGGGACGCTCGAGCCACCGCGCACGTTCGCATCGTAGACACCAGGCGCGTTCAGGAGGCCGAACTCGTCATCGGCGCTTCGCTCATGGTTACGAATGAGGACGATACGCTGGTTGCGACCGCGTCCGATGGCGATAGCACCCATGCCGTCATGACCACGGTGAACCGGCTGTCCGTTTGACATTAGGTCGCCAGTCCAGCTCATGGAGCGGTAGGAGAAGCCCGGCGGCAGCTGCAGCAGCTCAAGACCCGTTTCCAGGTCAGCGACCGGTGAAAGCGGTCCATAGGGGCTGTTTCCGATCGCCGTTGCGGCGGATGCGTTGTGCGCATACATCATGCTCATCGGAGCTGCGAGTACAGCGCCGGCGGCCAGGCTGCCCGCGCCCTTCATCAGGCCGCGGCGGCCGATTGCGAAATCTTCCGGTTTCATCTGTCCTGTTCCTTCCCTGGTTGCGAGGCGCAGGAAGGTGACGTCATGATGTGACTCTACGAAGGACGTTCGATTACATTTCGATGGATTTTTCGTGACGGCCGAAGCGCGTCATCTGATTGAGATTACGTTCTTTTTGCGATTGATTTGCAGAAGCAGATCGGATTTAAAGATGACGCCGCACGCTAGGCTTCCAGCGCCATTTCGGCCTCATCGACCAGTTCGGCGACGATGTCGGCCGTCGATGCCTCGCCCTTCACCATGCCGACGGATTGCCCGGCCATGACGCTGCCGGTCTCCACATCACCATCGACCACTGCCCGGCGCAGCGCGCCCGCCCAATAATGTTCGATCTGCAGCTGCGCCTCCCGCATCTCGACTTCTTCCCGGTCGAGCTGTCCGGCAATATCGCGCTGTTTCGCGGTGAACTCCTCAGATGCTTTGTTCTTCAACGCGCGCACAGGAATGACGGGCAAACGGCTGTCGAGCTGAACGCTGGTGATGGCGTCGCGCGCGTTGCCGCGGATAAAAGCTTTCTTGAACTTTTCATGCGCGATCGACTCATGCGCGCAAACGAAGCGCGTCCCAAGCTGGACGCCCGCCGCGCCCATGTCGAGAAAGGCGGCAATGGCCCGCCCGCGTCCGATCCCGCCCGCGACGAAGATTGGCACGTCGGTGACTTCCGGCAAAATCTCCTGCGCCAGCACGGTGGTCGAAACCGGCCCGATATGCCCGCCCGCCTCCATACCTTCGACGACCAGCGCATCGACACCCGACCGCACCAGCTTCTTCGCCAAGGACAACGCGGGCGCAAAGCAGATCAGCTTGGCGTCCTTGCCTTTTATGGCCTCAATGGAGCCCTTCGGCGGCAGGCCGCCCGCCAGCGCTATGTGGCTGACCTTCGCCTTGCCGCAAACCTCGATCAACTCGGTCAGCGCCGGATGCATCGTGATCAGATTGACGCCGAAGGGCTTGTCCGTGCGCTTCGCCGTCTCGGCAATCTCTTCCTCCAGCATCGATGGGTCCATCGCCCCGCAGGCAATCATGCCAAACCCGCCCGCGTTTGAAATCGCGCTGACGAGATTACGCTCCGACACCCATGACATCGCGCCGCCCATGATGGCGTATTTTGACCCGAGGAAATCGGTACCGCGCTGCATGGCAGCGGAAAGATTGGGGTGGCTCACGCGGCGTCCTCCGCATCGAGACCATAGGCCGTGTGCAGCACCCGCACAGCCAGTTCCGTGTAATCCTCCGCGATCAGGACGCTGATCTTGATCTCCGATGTGGTGATCGATTCAATATTGATACCGCGTTCGCCAAGCGCCTTGAACATGGTGGCAGCGACGCCTGTGTGGCTGCGCATGCCGACGCCGACGACGGACAGTTTTGTCACGCGGTCGTTATAGCTCAGCTTGTCATAGCCGATCTCGTCCTGCGCGCCTTCGAGCAGCTGCATAACCTTCGGGATTTCGGTACGACCCACCGTGAAGGTCACGTCGGTGCGACCCTCAGCGTCGGCGATGTTCTGGATGATCATGTCGACATTGACCTCGGCCTCGGCGAGCGGGGCGAAGATCGCCGCCACCGCGCCCGGCGTGTCCGCAACGCGGGTCAGGGTCACCTCCGCCTCGTTCCGGTTATAGGCGATGCCGGTGATCAGTTCGTCTTCCACGATGTCGTCCTCGTCTACGATGTCGGTGCCGGGCACGTCCTTGAAACTCGACAGGACGCGCAGCTTGACCTTTTCCTTCATGGCGAGCTCGACCGAGCGCGTCTGCAGCACCTTCGCGCCGACGGACGCCAGCTCCAGCATCTCCTCGAAGGTGATGCTGTCGAGCTTCCGCGCGCGCGGCACGATGCGCGGGTCGGTCGTGTAGACGCCATCGACGTCGGTATAGATGTCACAACGATCCGCCTTCAGCGCCGCTGCCACCGCGACGGCGCTCGTGTCGGACCCACCGCGCCCAAGCGTCGTAACGCGGCCTGTCTCGGCGAGACCCTGGAAGCCCGGAATCGTCGCGACGACCCCGTCCGCCATGGACGCGCAGATTTTGTCGGTGTCCATGCCGCGAATGCGCGCCGAGGCGTGGGTGGTCGAGGTATGGAGTGGCATTTGCCAGCCGAGCCACGACCGTGCCTTCACCCCCATCGCCTGCAAGGTGATGGCGAGCAAACCCGCCGTGACCTGTTCGCCGGATGAGACAACCACGTCATATTCGGAGCTGTCATGCAATGGCGACGCCTCGCGGCAGAAATTCACGAGCCGGTCGGTTTCGCCCGCCATCGCGCTGACGACCACCGCCACTTCGTTTCCGGCATCCACTTCGCGCTTCACGCGCTTCGCCGCCTCGCGAATGCGTTCGAGCCCCGCCATAGAGGTGCCGCCGAATTTCATCACGATCCGTGCCATGGCGGCGGGCCTTAGGCGAGGGCGAGAGGGCTGACAACGTCCGGCCCCCGTCGATAGCGAGCCCCGACCGCGCGTCGCCACCTTGCCCCATACCGCAGTGCAGCATAGAGCCTCCCGCATTATCCATATAGCGGGAGCCACCGTCATGATCGGTCGCCTCAACCATGTCGGTGTCGCGACGCCCGATATCGACGCCGCGGTCGCGATGTACCGCGACCTTCTCGGTGCGACGAAAATCCACGACGCGTTCGACCTGCCCGCACAGGGCGTGCGCGTGTGCTTCGTTGATACGCCGAACAGCCAGATCGAGCTGATCGAACCGCTGGGCGAAGATTCGCCAATTCATCGATTCCTCAAAAAGAATCCGGCGGGCGGGCAGCATCATGTCTGCTTCGAGGTCAAGGACATTCACGCGGCCGCCGCCGACATGAAAGCCAAGGGGGCGAAGGTCCTCGGCGAACCGCGTCTCGGCGCTCACGGGACGCCCGTCATCTTCGTCCACCCCAAGGACATGGGCGGCGTGCTCGTAGAATTGATGGAAGTCCCGGAAACGATCCACGCATGAGCCAAAAAGTTCCTAAAACCGCCGCCGAAATGGTCGCGGAGCTGCTCGACGTCCTCGACCTCGAACGGATCGAGGAGAATCTCTTTCGCGGCCAGAACACCGCCGATGCCGAGTTTCGCCTGTTCGGCGGACAGGTCATTGCCCAGGCACTGGTGGCGGCCAGTCGCACGGTCGATGACGACCGTCCGCCGCATTCTTTGCATGCCTATTTCATGCGGCCCGGCGCCATCGACGTACCTGTCGTCTACCAAGTCGAGCGCGACCGCGATGGGCGCAGCTTCTCGACCCGCCGGGTCGTCGCCATCCAGAACGGCCGCCCGATCTTCAACATGGCCGTCAGTTTCCAGGTCGAGGAGGAGGGCTGGGAGCATCAGATCGAGATGCCCGTCGTTCCGAACCCTGAGGATCTGCCGCCCGAGACGGAATGGCGCAAAAGCTGGTCGCACATGGTGCCGGAAAAATTCCGCCACCGCTTCACACGCGAACGTTCGATCGATTTCCGACGCGTCGACCCTGCGCCGCCGGGCGAGATTGGACCGCCAGAGCAGCAGGTCTGGTTCCGTGTCTCCGGCGACGTGCCGGACGATGCCGCCGTCCACCGGTGCCTTCTGGCCTATGCCAGCGACATGACGCTTCTCTCAACATGCCAGCGACCGCACGGCGTCAAATGGTTCTCAGGCGAGGCGCAGGTCGCCAGCCTTGATCATGCCTTATGGTTTCACGCGCCGTTCCGGGCGGACGAATGGATGCTCTACGTACAGGACAGCCCGCGGGCGTCCGGCGCGCGCGGGCTCAATCGCGGTTCGATCTACAGCCGCGACGGTATCCTGGTCGCGTCGGTTGCGCAGGAGGGTCTGATCCGACCGCGCAGCTGACATTGCTTACTCGCTGCGCGGAAGGACCGTGGGCGTAGCCTCTGCAGTTGGCGCGACCGAGCCGGGGCCAACGGGAACTGTCTCGTTGGCGACATGGGTCTCGCGTTTCGCAACCAGAAGAACACCTGCACCGACGAGGCCGGACAGCAACGAACCGGCAAGAACGCCGATCTTGACCTCGTCCAGATAATAGGGGTCAGTGAAGGCGAGGTTGCCGATGAAGAGGCTCATCGTGAAACCAATGCCGCAGAGCAGCGACACACCGTAAACCTGTGCCATCGATGCGTTCACGGGATAATCGACGATGTCGAGCTTCTCCAGAACCCAGATGACGCCGAAGACACCGATCTGCTTGCCGATGAAGAGCCCGCCGACGATGCCGAGAACGAGCGGATCGCCAAGCATCTTCCATTCGAGCCCGGCGAAGCTGAGG
>JBAUIQ010000084.1:0-1841 GCA_049683075.1 Pacificimonas sp. | reverse complement strand
CTGTTTCTCTATGCGGCGATGGGCGGCGTCCTCGTGCTGCTGCCATATATGCTGATCCGTGTGGCGGACTATTCCGGTCTGATGGCGGGCGCGGCGCTGACGCCCTTTCCGATCGTCATGGGTTTGTTGTCGCGAACCATCGGCGGACTTCTCGAAAAGGTCGGTGCGCGTCGGCTCCTGACGGTCGGGGCAGGCGTCACGGCGGTCGGTCTCGCCATGTTCGCGCGCGTCGGGGCGGAGGTCGATTATTGGACGGTGATCCTCCCTGCGCTGACCGTCATGGCCGTCGGCATGGCCATCGCCGTCGCGCCGCTGACGACGACCGTCATGGAGGCTGTCGACGATGATCACGCGGGAACGGCGAGCGGGGTCAACAACGCCGCCGCGCGCACCGCGCAGATGCTGGCCGTGGCGCTGCTCGGCCCAGTCCTCGGCGCGAGCGTCGGCGATGGCTTTCTGGACAGCTTTCGCCTGGCAGCGCTTGGTGCCGCGGGCTCGGCGGTGATTGGTGGTGCGGCGGCGTGGTGGCTGGTGGCCGCAAAGGACGATCAGGAACACTGACAGCGGCGCTCGTTTTTGCGGGACAAGCCCATTAGGCTGACCAGCGGGCGGGCGCGGGCTTTGCCGGAAACGATCAGGAGCGCTTCAATTGGCGGGGATGAGCGCGAAGCTGGTTTCGGGGGCGGCGTGGCTGGGCGGGGCTCGGGTCGCGGTGAACCTGCTTGGCTTCGTTGGCACGATTATCCTCGCGAGGTTGCTGACGCCCGCCGACTTCGGGCTCGTGGCGCTGGCCATGTCGATGCTGGCGATCGTCAGCGCCTTTACCGACAAGTCGCTGAACGCCGCGCTGGTGCAGCTGCAGGACGCGACAACTGAGCATTTCCACACCATGTGGACGCTGTCGACGCTGCGCGGGCTCGCCGTCGCTTTGGTGTTCGCCGCGATCTCGCCGCTGGTTGCGGATATTGTCGACGAGCGGCGCCTGATCCCGGTCATGCTGGCGCTGGCGGTGTCGATCCTTCTTGCCGGGCTCGGCAATCCGCGCGCGATCATGATGACGAAGGAACTGATCTTCTGGCAGCAATTCATGCTGGAGGTCGGGCAGAAGATCTTCAACCTCGCCGCGTCCCTGGCGATCGCCTTCGTCTACCAGAGCTATTGGGCGCTGATCGCAGGGATCATCGTCGGCCAGCTGGCGGGGCTTCTTCTGTCCTATACCGTGCTGCCGTTCCGGCCGCGACCGGGGTTCCGGCATATGCGGGAGCTGTTCTCGTTCAGTGCGTGGCTGACGCTGGGCGGGGTCGTCAACACGCTCAACTGGCGGTTCGATCATCTGCTGATTGGCGGTCTGCTGTCGAAGACGGCGCTCGGCTTTTACACCGTCGGCAACAATCTCGCGATCATTCCGACGCGCGAGATCATGACGCCGCTGAAGAACACGCTGTTCCCGGCCTTTTCGCGCATGAACCGCGACGCCCAGCGCATGGCTGCCGCCTATCAGCGCGCGCAGTCGACGATCAGCCTGATCGTCCTCCCTATCGGCTGCGGCATGGCGCTGATCGCCGAGCCGTTCGTCCTGTTGGCACTTGGCGAGCGGTGGGAACCGGCGACGATTGTCATCCAGGGGCTGGCGGCGATCTTCGCCTTGCAGACGCTGGGGTCGCTCGGACCGTCGCTGGCGATGGCGACGGGGCAGACGAGGATGTTGTTCTTCCGCGACCTCCTCGGATTTGCGATCCGCGTGCCGCTCATCGTCGCGGGAATGCTCCTGGGCGGCTTGCCGGGCGTGATCTACGCCCGCGTCCTTTCCGGGACCATCGGCATCGCGCTCAACATGAGCG
>JBAUIQ010000083.1:0-2242 GCA_049683075.1 Pacificimonas sp. | reverse complement strand
GACGCAGCTCGGTCGCCTTGCCGAAGGCGCCCCAGCTCATGTTCGCGGCCATTTGCTCTGCTGCTGATGCCATGGGGCGCTCTACTCGCTGTCTGTCATGGATGCGCCGCCGGGCCGGAACGTCCGGTCGGCGGCGTCATGTATGCGGAATGAATGTAGGCGGCGCGCGGCCGCCCCACAAGCCGTTACTCGGCCGCCGCCTCACGCGCCGGCGTCGTCACGGTAAGCGTGCCGCCGGCCTTCTCGACGGCCTCGACGGCGCCCTTGGACGCGCCGGTGACGGCCATCGTGACCTTCGCCGAAAAGTCGCCCTTCGCCAGGACGCGGATGCCGTCCTTTTTCCGGCGGATCAGGCCGGAGGCGACGAGCGCGTCCTCGGTGATGTCGGATTTCGCGTCGATCTTGCCCGCGTCGATGAATTTCTGGATCAGGCCCAGGTTCACGACCGAGAAGGTCTTGGCGTTGTGGCGGTTGAAGCCGCGCTTCGGCAGGCGCTGGTAGAGCGGCATCTGGCCGCCCTCGTAGCCCTTGATGGCGACGCCCGAGCGGGACTTCTGGCCCTTGATGCCGCGTCCGGCCATCTTGCCCATGCCGGAGCCGGGACCGCGCGCGACCCGCTTCTTGCGGTGGGTGGCGCCTTCGTTGTCGTGGAGTTCGTTGAGTTTCATGTCGCTTCTCCTTGCCGGAAGTGCCCTCCAGCGACGGAAGTGGGCAAACGCGGCGTGCTGGTGTGTGAGTCGGGGGTGGTGCCGACTGCGAGGGTTTAGCGGGGGTGGGGGTGGGTGGCAAGTGGCGGTGTAGGGTAGCGCCCGACGAGGCGGCGGTTCGGCGATGCCGGGCGGGTCGCATGTCAACCTAGAGGCTTCACCTAATATCAGTTCGAGCCTCAGCGCCTATCACGATAGGTCTGACGCAGGTCTTTCTCCGACCGACACCGCTCCCGCGTCGCGAACACGACGGCACCGACCCCAATGGCGAGCAGGGAAAGCAATGTCGCAGCACCATTTGCAGCAAACCCCAGCAGTGGCTCGAGATTATCGTAGCCACCGTCGTTCGCGAGCAAACCAGCGTGCAAGAGATGCTGGACGAGCCACCAATCGAAAGCCCAGAAGGCCCAGGACACGAATATCGTAATGAAATAATAGCGGAACCGACCTCCGAACGCCGCCGGTGCACCAACAAAAACGATAATTGCGGGGCCACCGAAGAGAGCCATCCAACTGACGAATGGCTCCCAGCTTAGCAGTTGTTCATCGAGCAACTTTATCAATCCAGAACCGTCGCATGGAAGCTCTTGTCATCGGCCCGAGGTCGGAAGGTGGACGACGATCGAGGTCAGTCCGCCTTGCGATGTGCATCAACATAGGCGCGCAGCACCGCGTGCATTCGGGTCAGGTGGCCACCGCCCTGCGCCTTGAAGTAGGCGAGGACGTCGGGGTCGACCCGAAGGCTAATCGGCGTCTTGGGTTGTGGCAGGACGATTTCGGCGTCGTCCCAGAAACCTTCAGGCATGTCGTAGGTGGGGGCGTCCGGGCGTGTAGGACGAACCTCTCCGCGCGCGTGTTTGGCTTTGATCTCATCTAGAGACATACGTGTGATATTCGTCATGTTCTTTTCGTCCCCCCTTTCAGGCTGAAATGATACGGAAAACGTCGTCGCGCATCGTAGAAGTCACATTGTAGACGGTGCCATCAAAGCGGCCGAGTGCATTCCAGCGATCTTCCCCATACTCTGCTCTTCGGTCGTGCCTGCGCAGGATGGTACCTTCGAAGATGTGCACAGCGACCTCGAAGTCGACGCCGTGTTTTTCGAAGTTGCTGACTTGTTTCCGCTCATCCCATTCGAATTCCATGACCTGCTCCGGCGTATCCGCGAGGGCCTATGGGCCAGACGATGATGAAGCAAATCTTCCGCCTCCACGCAATGCACCGTATATACGTTATGTATGTCAAATATCAAGACTCAAAAGAAAACGCCCCGAGGTTTCCCCCGAGGCGCTTCGATATCGAACGATGTCGGTGGGGTGGAACCCCACCCTACGCTCTCATTTCTTCTCTTCTATGATCTCCACCATGTGCGAGATGCTCTCGACCATGCCGCGGACACTCGGGGTGTCCTCCAGCTCGCGGGTGCGGTGCATCTTGTTCAGGCCAAGGCCCTTGAGGGTCTCGCGCTGGATCTTGGGGCGGCGGATGGGAGAGCCGACCTGCTTGACGACGATGGTTGCCATTGTTCGGTCTCC
>JBAUIQ010000082.1:0-1802 GCA_049683075.1 Pacificimonas sp. | reverse complement strand
CCGCATCAGAAGTGGAGGACAGTCCTTCGACAAGCTCAGGACGAACGGATGGGGGGGTGGCTTCGACAAGCTCAGCACGAACGGAGGGGGGGGCGCCCCGTAATTTCTGATCAATCGCGATGAACCACTGCGGCGTACAGCGATAGACGACCTTGGCCTTGGACCGCCACGAATGCGGGTAGCTGTGCTTGTAATCCGCGCTGGCGCTCAGCAGCGCGCCCGCGTCGCGCAGGTCAGAGCAGATCGGGCCTTCGGGTGCGTTGAAGGGTTTGTTGATGACGCTGCGGCGGCGCGGTTTGCCGTCGTCGTCCAGATCGTCCGCACCCAGCCACGCCCAGTCGTCCCGGTAAAGGCCATTACCTTGCACCGCGAAGACCGGCTCGATGCCATTCGCCTTGCACAGCGCGAAATCGTCCTCACCGTGGTCGGGCGACATGTGGACGATGCCGGTGCCGCTGTCGGTCGCAACGAACTCGCCCGCGAGCATGGGGCGCAGGCGGTCGTAGAAGGGCCGCTTGGCCTGCGCCGCGATGGTGGCGGGCACGTCGATTGCGCCGTCAGCGCTATGCACGACGGCGTTGGCGCTACTTTCATCGTCATCCCCGCGAAGGCGGGGATCCCGCTCCTCTTCCCGCACACCGTTGGAAGAAGCGGGGCCCCCGCCTTCGCGGGGGTGACGCAGGGTGGTGGCCATCGGATGTCGGACGAAGGTTCCGGCTAGGTCTGAGCCTGTGCCACTCCAAAGGACGTCAAACGTCGTTCCAGATACCTGCATACGAGAGAGCAGATGTTGAAATAACGTTTTCGCGACCAGAACACCTCTACCAAAAAGAAGTTGGCCCCAATCACCAGCCGTTCCAGAGGTTTGCATTCCACCAGTCAGACGAATGTGCAGATACTCAACCTCTGGCCCAAACGCGAGCGCTTGGTTCACCGGAATCGTCCACGGCGTTGTCGTCCAAATTACGGCATGCGCGCCGACCAGTTCCTTAACCGGCGAGGCAACAATCTCGAACGCCACGTCGATCTGCGGGCTGTCGGTCAGGTCCTGATACTCGACCTCGGCATCGGCCAGCGCCGTTTCCTCCACCGGGCTCCACATTACCGGTTTTGCACCGCGATAGAGCTGGCCGGTTTCGGCAAATTTGTGCAACTCGCCCACGATGGCGGCTTCGGCTTCGGGGCGCATGGTGAGGTAGGGTTTGTCCCACCGGCCCTGGATGCCCAAGCGCTGCAGCTGGCCCTTTTGCACGTCCACCCACTTCGCCGCATAGTCGCGGCATTCGGCGCGGAATTCGGCCGGCGGCACGTCTTTCTTGTTGCGCTTTTTCTTGCGGTAGAGTTCCTCCACCTTCCATTCGATCGGCAGGCCGTGGCAATCCCAGCCGGGCACATAGGGCGCGTCCTTGCCCAGCAGGCTCTGCGTGCGGACGACCGTATCCTTCAGCACATGATTGAGCGCATGGCCGATATGCATGTCGCCATTTGCGTAAGGCGGGCCGTCATGCAGGATGAACTTCTCGCGACCGGCGCGCGCCTCGCGCAGCTTTTCATACAGCCCCATCGCGTCCCAGCGCGCCTGGATTTCCGGTTCCTTCTGCGGCAGTCCGGCCTTCATTGGAAAATCGGTTTTCGGCAAGAACACCGTGGGGCGATAGTCGCGTGGTCCGGAGTTTTGGGCCCTGGAAGTATCGGAAGTTTGGTCGCTCATGATGGGCGCGCGTTTAAGAGCCTTTTCGCCTCGGCGCAATCGCGCTCCATCTGCGTCGTCAGCGCATCCAGACTGTCGAACTTTGCTTCAC
>JBAUIQ010000081.1:0-2427 GCA_049683075.1 Pacificimonas sp. | reverse complement strand
CCCCTATGTGCTGAAACCGGTCAACGAGGGTTCCAGCGTCGGCATCGCCATCGTCACCGACGAGAGCAATTACGGCAATCCCATTGCGAAGGACGTGCCGGGACCATGGTTGGATTTCGACGAACTTCTCGCGGAGCCCTTCGTCGGTTCTCGTGAGCTGACCGTCGCGGTTCTGAACGATCACGCACTTGCCATCACCGAATTGAAGCCGACGCGCGGCTTCTATGATTACGAGGCGAAATATACTGACGGCCTGACCGAACATCACTGCCCTGCCGATCTGCCGCACGCGGTCGCGGACCGGGCAAAGGTGGTCGCCCTGGAAGCGCACCGCCTGCTTGGTTGCGACGGCGTCAGCCGCGCGGACTTTCGCTATGACGATGGAGGCGGCCCGGACGGGCTGTGGCTGCTGGAGGTAAACACGCAGCCCGGCATGACGCCCCTTTCGCTGGTGCCGGAGCAGGCGAAGCACATCGGCATGGCGTATCCGGAACTCGTGCAAGCCATCATAGATGCGGGAATGAAGAGGGGGTCATGAGCGAACGGGTGGTCCTGAAGCGCGGACAAACGCCGACGAAACGCGGCAAGGCAAAAACCGGTGCTCGCAAGAAAGGCGCGCCCCAGCGCGGCGCCAAGAGAAAATCCTCTCGGCCGTGGGTTGCGCCTGTCGTCGCGTCCGGACTGGCCCTGACGGCACTCGGTGCAGCGTGGCTTTACGATCTGCCGGGCCAGCTTTGGATGGCGACGGCGAAGACGGCGGCAAATGCGGGGTTCGAGGTGCGCGATGTCGAGCTGACCGGCGCGCGCGAGATGGAGAAACTGCCGCTTTACACCGCTGCACTCGACGGTGCGTCGGACTCCATGCTGCTTGTCGACCTCGACGAGGTGAAGGCGCGGCTGGAAACTCTACCTTGGGTCGCCGAAGCTCATGTCGGACGGCAATGGCCCGATCGCCTGCTGATCGACATCGACGAGCGCGTTCCGGCGGCGATCTGGCAGAATGAAGGTCGGCACAGGCTCGTGGATGCAACGGGTCTCGTCCTCCCGGCGCGCGACGTCGGACGTTTCGCCGAACTTCCCCTGATCGTCGACGATCGCGCAAATGAGAATTTGCGCGGGCTGCTTATTCTGCTGCGGGACTATCCTGCACTTGCCGATCGTTTCGCGGCGGCATCCTGGCGTGGCAATCGCCGCTGGGACATCACGCTCGACAGCGGTGAAATCGTCATGCTGCCCCAGGACCAAGGTGACGTTCGTCGCGCACTGGACGCTTTTGTGCGCATGGATCGCGAGACGGGCCTCACCGGCCGTGGCTTCGCTTCGCTCGACTTTCGCGTCCCGAAGCAGATGGTCGTGCGTGCAGGCGACGAAGTCGACGGGTCGGTGCCGATCGTGAAGGGAACTGAGATATGAAGCGAGGCCGCCAAGGGGTGCGGGGCGAACGGACGATCGCCGTTCTCGACGTCGGCACATCGAAGGTCGCGGCGATGATCGCACTTGTCGGCCCAGAGCAGGAGGTGCCGCGCGTTATCGGCGTCCACCAGCTGGCGTGCAACGGTATGCGGAACGGCCTTGTTGCCGATCTTGAACTTGTTGAGGGCGCGGTGCGACAGGCGATGGACCGCGCGGAACGAAATGCTGGCGTGACCGTCGAAGAGGTCACCCTATCGGTCAGCGCAGGCGGTCTTGAAAGCGACACAGCGACAGTTGAGGTCGACATCGGCGGCCAGCGGATCGAGGCGGCGGACCTTGACCATATTCATGCCGAGGCGCGCGCACAGATCGACCCTGGCGGACGCGAAGTTCTCCACGCCGATCCCGCGCTATATATCATCGACCGCGAGACTTCAGCGCGGCGTCCTGTCGGCCTGCACGCTGACACGCTTGGCGTTGCGATCCACGTTCTCTCCGCCGACGCTGCACCGATGCGAAATCTTGAAACGGCTGTTCGGTCGGCCGATCTCGATGTCGTCGCGAAGATTCCCGCACCGCTTGCCGCCGCGCGGGCCTGCCTGTCACAGCAAGAAAAGGACCTGGGTGTTGCGCTTGTCGACCTTGGGGCAGGGCGCACAAATGTTGCGATTTTCGCCGAAGGGATGCTTGCCGGGTTCGCCTCGATCTCGATGGGCGGCGGGGACGTTACGGCCGATATCGCCTCCGCGCTCGGAACCCCGCGCGCGACGGCCGAGCGGCTGAAGGCGGTCAAGGGGTCGGCAAACGCTTTGCCGCGTGACAATCATGAGCCGCTCGACATTCCGGGCGTCGCGGACGACGGCTCGACGGTGCAGCGGCGGCGCGCCGAATTGGTGCAAGCGATCCGAGGTCGCCTCGACACGATTTTCGGCCTCGTCGAGGAGCGCTTCGAGGAGCTGGGCTATAAGGGGCCGCGGGCCGGTCAGGTCGTCCTGACAGGAGGCGGTGCGGCGC
>JBAUIQ010000080.1:0-10378 GCA_049683075.1 Pacificimonas sp. | reverse complement strand
GCGGATAGGTCGCATCCCGCGCGGCGTTCAGCACCGAGTCGGCAATCCCTGTCAAAGCGGGGACAAAATGCAGACGCTCGTCACGTTCCAGCGGCGCAATTTCCGGCACCGCGCGCAGTCCCTCGGGATCGTTGCTGCACAAAAGGATCGGCGGCCGCTCCGGCAGGCGCGCCATCGCCGCCAATATGTAGGAAAGCATCGGAACGCCCGCGACCGGGATCAGGCATTTGTCCTCGACCCCATGCGCGGCCGCGAACGGGTCGACCACGCCGTCCCGCCGTCCGGCAAGGATCAGAACGCTGCCAATGGTGGGCGCGGCACCAGCGCTCACGCGGCGATGCGCTCGGGCACGATGTCCGTTTGCCGGGCGAGGCTGTGGCCGATGATCCCTTCGATCAGACGGGGGTAATCAATGCCGACGAGGCCCGCCGCCTTGGCGATGGTCTTTCTCGACCAAAGATTGCAGCTCAGATTGACTTCCATGAAGTGCAGCGCCCCCGTTCGGCGGTCGTGCCTGAACTCGAAACGGCCATAATCGAAGGGCCAGAATTCGTCGGCCAGACGCAAGGACATCTCCTCCAGCTCGCGGCGAAGCGTGGGCGCCGTGATCGGGCGGTGATCGTCCGCGACGGCATCCTCGCCGGGAAGACCACGCTTTCCGGCATAGCTGCGATATTCGATCCCATCCGGCAGGCAATAACGCAGCGGCGGCAGGACGACCGGACGCCCGTCGGCACCGCCAACGACGCCGACGCCGATATCGCTGTCGGGCATCCACCGTTCGACGATCACGTCATGACCGTCGTCCTGCAGCTTCCGAATCTGAGGCTCAGCGTCTGCCCAGTAGCGACAGATTTTGAGGCCCCAGGACGCCGAGGACGCATTTGGCTTCACGATCATGCGCTCGGCACCGAACTCGGGCGGGCGGACGGGTCCACCACGGCGGTAGACCTGCCCCGCGATCGTCGGAATGCCTGCCTCTTTCGCCACAAGCTTCGCGGCCTGCTTGTCGTCTGCCAGTCCTCGTAGGATGGCCCGCGCGCCCAGAAACGGCAGGCCGTATTTCTCAAGGAGGAGCGGCGCCAGCATCTCGCTGTTCTGAAAACCGCCGCGATTCAGCAGCGGAATGACGAAGTCCGCATTCGGCCGCTGATAAAGCGCGTCATATTCGTTTGCAGCCACGAGCGGAAAGCCAAGGCGCTCAAGGGTCTGTCGCAGCTCTTGGTGATAAACGGCGTGATTTCCATCTTCGGGATGCGGGCGGCCATCTGCCAATGCGTGTTTTGCCAGCAGCATGATGCGGATATCACGTCGATGGCGGAGATCGACGCGCGCCAGCTCAGGGATGTCTCCAGCGGTCATAATCTCGAAAAAATACCGAGGAAATATGACAGGGCATTGTCGGTAAGATGACATTGCCGCGACAGATTTTCGCCGGGCCGAAACGAAAACGGGCGACCCTCAAACTGGAGAGCCGCCCGGAAATTGTGCGCACCTGGCGGCGCGCCATCGCAACTGTCGAAGTTACTTCAGCTCGACGGTACCGCCAGCCGCTTCGATCTTGCCCTTGATCTCTTCGGCTTCGGCCTTGTTGACGCCTTCCTTGACGGGCTTCGGCGCGCCTTCGACGAGCGCCTTGGCGTCGCCGAGACCCAGACCGGTGATCGCGCGGACCTCCTTGATGACCTGGATCTTCTTACCGCCGTCGCCGGTCAGGACGACGTCGAACTCGTCCTTCTCTTCGACGGCTGCGGCTTCACCGCCACCGGCGGCCGGTGCGGCGGCGACGGCTGCGGCGGCGGAAACGCCCCACTTCTCTTCCAGCATCTTGGAGAGATCGGCGGCCTCAAGAACGGTCAGTTCGGAAAGCTGCTCAACGATTTTTTCGAGATCTGCCATGTGAATATACTCCAGTTTCATGTCGGCCAACGCTGGCCGGGATATTGGTCAGTAGAACTTCGCCAACGCCTCAGGCGTCTTCCTTGGCGGCGTAAGCGCCGAAGACGCGCGCCAGCTGGCCGGCCGGAGCCGCCGCAATCTGGGCAATCTTCGTGGCCGGTGCCTGGGTAAGACCGATGATCTTGGCCCGCAGCTCGTCGAGGGACGGCAGCGCTGCCAGCTGTTTCACGGCCGCGGCGTCGAGGGCGGTATCGCCCATCGCCCCGCCGACGATCTCCAGCTTTTCATGCTCTTTGGCGAAATCGGCAGCAGCCTTGGCGGCGGCAACCGGGTCGGACGAGGTCGCGAGCGCCGTCGGACCGACCAGAAGGTCGGACACAGGCTCGTACGTCGTGTCCTTCAGCGCGATCTTCGCCAGACGGTTCTTGGCGACCTTATAGTCCGCCCCCGCCTCGCGCATCCGGCCGCGAAGATCCGTCACTTCCGCCACGGTCAGCCCGTGGTTTTTCGTGACGACGACGACGGCCGTCTCCTTGAAGGTCGCGTTCAGCTGTTCGACCAGCGCGTGTTTTTCTGCGCGATCCATGCTTCACTCCTACATATGCCCGCACACCCCCAGAAAGGACGCACGAACGGCTCGGTTGTCAAACCGGGCGAAGGGCCCGATCCGGCGAATGGTCCGCGATGAAGGGAGTGGCCGCGCACCGACATGTCGGGCAGACCGGAAAATCTCTCTTCGTCTATTGCCGGCGAATATTAAGGCCCGCTATCAGGCCGCCTGCAGTCTCGGACGGATATCCGTAGGGGACGGCCCCTGCGAACAAGCGAAGCAACTAGGTTAGGTCGCTGCCGTGGTCAAGCCGGGTACACGGCAGAACGTAAATCGGTCGTACAGCTTTTATATGGCAAGAACGTTTTTTTCGGACGGGGAACATTGGTTTTGGCGGTAGTTAGGGATTTCACGGCCATATTGTCGGACGTCAGCGTCAACAATCTGCCGGGCACCGGCATATTCATGACATATGCGTTCCCGACGACGTCGCCCGACTATCACCGTAATTACCTTCGTGACAGCGAGGTCAACAACTTCGCCCGCTTCGGCGCGACCGACAAATTGGTAACTCGCGACGCGCTCGACGCCATTTCATCGGTATCGGGGATCACGTTCCTCGAAGTCGATAGCGACGACGCCGACATCCTCTTCACGAAGTTCGATTTCCGGTTCAGCAATAACCCGAACGGCGGGTTCGCCTATTTCCCAAGCGGCGATCGCTCCTCCGACATCGAATCGGACATCTTCGTTAATCGCCAGACCACCGTGGATACCGAGCTAATTCTGCACGAGGTCGGGCACGCCGTCGGACTGAAACATCCTTTCGATGGGGACCCCACGCTGCCGCTGGACCTCGACAATTCACAGACGACCGTGATGGCGTATCGTGGTGCCACTGATCGCCTCGGCCCGTTCGACATCGACGCGCTGCAATTTCTCTATGGTCCATCAGGGAACAGCGGCGCGCACCTTTCATCCTGGAATTGGGACGAGGCCACAGAAACGCTGTCGCAAACAGGAACGAGCGGCGATGACATAATCGATGGCGTTGGCGGCCGCGACATTATCGAGGGCGGCCTTGGCGATGACCTAATTCGTGGCGGTCTCGGCGACGACACCCTGTCTGGCGGCGACGGCGCCGATATCATTCAGGCGGGACGTGGCGATGATAGCCTTTTCGACCGGATCGATACCGACGCGATGGCGTTCCTTGATGGCGGCCGCGATGATGATCTTATTACGGTCGTTCTTGGAACCGCTACACCAGCGGCATTGATTGATGGTGGCAGCGGGCGCGATGAGGTCGCGCTTCTTCTCGACGAGAATTTCGGCCAGCCGATCAGTCTGGGCGATCTCTCTTTCTCACGTGTCGAGACGATCTCGCTGCAGGGGACACGCGGCGATGACGATATCACCGCCGGTGTCGCAAGGACCGAAATACGTGGTGGACGCGGCGCGGACATCTTCCGATACTCCGCGGCCGAGCAGTCGAGCATCTCAGCATCCGACACACTTGCCGACTTCGAAAGCGGCATCGATCGGATTGATCTCAGCTTCGCGGATTATGACGACATCAGGATCGAAAGCGCAGACGACGGCGCGCGCATCGTCGTCGACAGCGCCACTCTGCCCGACTTCCGGCTCAATGTCACAGGCACCGTCAGATTTTCCGATATTCTGGCCAGCGGCGACCGGCCGGACGATGATCCGAATACCCCGCCGCCGCCCTCTTCCGATGATCCCGCAGATGGCTTCAGGCTCATCACGTCAGCCGGTTGGGACGGCGCGATCGGCGGCACGGGTCTTGTTTTCGGGTCCACCGGCACCGAGGCCGTTGAGGTCGCGGGAGCGGCGGCAAATATCAGCTTCGATCCATCTTTCAATCGCGGCGGCGATCTCATCACCCTCGCCGGGGCAGCGGCGGATTATCAGGTGGCGCGTAATGGCTCGCAGGTCGTCTTCTCGTCAGCAGACAGCAACGTCGCCATTCCGGTTGGCACAGCGGGGGTCTTCATCGGGTTCGAGAGTGACGGCGTGCTGGACCTCGTCTTCGATACTGACAGCGGGTCGGTGCGGCTCGGCGGGACGACGGTCGAAGCGGAACCCACCGCCGTCCCGCCGACCACCGACCTTGATCCCTTCATAGCCGTCGATCCGCTTGCGCCCGCCATCCTCAGTCTCGGCGCGAACGTCGACAACATCACGACGATTGGCGGTACGACAACGGTCTTCGGACGGGTGGGCACCGATACGCTTGTCATTTTTGAGGGCGGCGACATACGCCTCGACGCCTCTTTCAATCGTGGCGGCGACACCATCGGTGTCGGTGGCGAACGACAGGAATATGACGTTGTCAGGGACGGCAGCGCGGTGATACTGTCACGTGGCCTCGCCAATGACGATGTCGAGCTTGTCGAAATTCCCGTCGGGACGGTCGGCGCAACCCTGGCGTTCGCAGATCAGGACCTGACGCTGCGCTTCGACACCGACACTCAGACAATCAAATTGGGTGACGATGAGATCTCTTCCGCCGCCCCGGCGAGCGGCGCGTTCGCCGATGAGCGACATGATCACGATCGTGGTCCGCTCTTCTGCCCATGCGGTTGTCACCGCCATGGTGATGGACATGACGACACGTTCGACGGCATTGCGCAGGCCGATATGCCGACGACCGCGTTCGGAACAGGCGAGAACGCGCCGTCGCTCGACCTCGTGGTCCTCTAAACCAAAAAGGGGCCGGGACGATCGCTCGTCCCGGCCCCTCGTTTCGAAAGATCGTAGGATCTTAGATCGCGGCGGTTTCGCTCAAATCGATCTTGATGCCCGGTCCCATGGAGGACGAGACAGCGACCTTTTTGACGTACTTGCCCTTCGCGCCCGACGGCTTGGCCTTCACGACCGCGTTCATCAGGGCGTCGAAATTCTCCTTGAGATCGGCCTCGGAGAAGCTCGCCTTGCCGATGCCGGCGTGGACGATGCCCGCCTTCTCGACGCGATACTGCACCTGACCGCCCTTGGCATCCTCGACGGCCTTGGCGACGTCCATCGTGACGGTGCCCAGCTTCGGGTTCGGCATCAGACCCTTGGGACCCAGGACCTTACCGAGGCGGCCGACGACACCCATCATGTCGGGCGTCGCGATGATGCGGTCATAGTTCAGGTTGCCGCCCTGCATGTCTTCCATCAGGTCCTCGGCGCCGACGACATCGGCACCGGCTTCCTTGGCCTTGTCGGCATTATCGCCTTTGGCGAAGACGGCGATCTTCATCGTCTTGCCCGTGCCCTTGGGCAACGAAACCATGCCGCGGACCTGCTGGTCGGCGTGGCGCGGATCGACGCCCAGGTTCATCGCGACCTCGATGGTCTCGTCGAACTTGGAGGTGGCGAGCTCCTTCACCATCTTGATGGCCTCGTCCGGCGCGTAATAGGTCTCCGGATCGACCTTCTTTTCCTGTTCTTTGCGCTTTTTCGTTTGCTGTGCCATCGGTTTAGCCCTTCACCACGCGAAGGCCCATCGAGCGGGCGGACCCGGCGATGATCTTCTCGGCCTGATCGAGATCGTTGGCGGACAGGTCCACCATCTTCGCTTCCGCGATTTCGCGCAGCTGCGAGGTTTTGATCTCACCAATGATGTCCGTGCCGGGCGCGCCCGAACCGGACTTAATGTTCATCGCCTTCTTAATGTAGTAGCTGGCGGGCGGCGTCTTGGTGACGAAGCTGAACGAGCGATCCGCATAGACCGTGATCTTGGTCGGGATCGGCGCGTTCTTCTCCATCTCCTGCGTCGCCGCGTTGAACGCCTTGGTGAATTCCATGATGTTCACACCGCGCTGACCCAATGCGGGGCCGAGCGGCGGCGAGGGATTGGCGGCGCCCGCGGGCACCTGCAGGTTGATATAACCCGCAATCTTCTTGGCCATCTTATCGTCCTTTCTCAGACTTAGCGGTCAGACAGGTGCGTGACGCACCCTCCCGCAACTTGTTTGCCACCTTCCAAAATTGTCATTCCCGCGAAGGCGAGAACCCATGACCCAGGGCGGCGCGTCCAGAATGGGCCCCCGCCTTCGCGGGGATGACAGTAAAGAGCTATTTCACCCGTTCGACCTGATCGAAGTTCAACTCCATCGGCGTCGCACGGCCGAAGATCGAGACGGAGACCTTCACGCGGCCCTTCTCGAAATCGATCTCCTCGACGATACCGTTGAAGCTGGCGAACGGCCCGTCGAGCACCTTGACCTCGTCGCCGATTTCGAAATCGACCTTGATCTGCTGTTTCGGCTGGTTCGCCTGGTCGTCCTTCGTCGCCATGATCCGGTCGGCCTCGGCCTGGCTGATCGGCGACGGTTTGCCGTTGGCGCCGAGAAAGCCCGTCACCTTCGGCGTGTTGTTAATGAGGTGGAAGCTGTCGTCCGACATGTGCAGCTTCGCCAGCACATAGCCCGGGAAGAAGCGGCGCTCGGTCTGCACCTTCTTGCCGCGCTTGATCTCGGTGATCTCTTCGGTCGGAACCTCGATCTCTTCGATCAGCTCGGCGAGACCCGTACGCTCCGCCTCGGCGAGGATCGCGTCCTTCACCTTGTTTTCAAAGCCCGAATAGGCTTGAACGATGTACCAGCGTGCCGCCATATTGCGCGTTTTCGTCCTTAACCGATTTCGAGGACCAGCTGGACCAGACGGCCCAGAACCTGGTCCACACCCAGGAAGAAGATGGCGAGCAGCGTCGTCATGATGAGGACCATGATCGTCGTCACCATGGTCTCGCGCCGCGTCGGAAACGTCACCTTGGACATTTCCTGCCGCACTTCGCGTACGAACTGACCGGGTGAGGTTTTCGCCATCTCGTCGCTCTACCGTCTTCCAAACATGAAAAACCGCCGGGAGCCGCCCGAATCGTCGAGGGCAGCGCCGGCGCTTTCCGACTTACCTAATGTCCCGGACCTGATTTTGCCAGACCGCCCGAAGGCGCCGTGGCAGGGGCGGAGGGACTCGAACCCACGGCCCTCGGTTTTGGAGACCGATGCTCTACCAACTGAGCTACACCCCTAGGGCACGGGAACGCGCGCCTTAGGCAGGGACGCCCGAAATGGCAACGAAAAAGGGCGGGCCCGTCGCCGGACCCGCCCCAGTTACTCGGCTTATGCGAAGTGGCGCGTTACGCGGCCTTCTTCGCCGCCGTCTTGCCTTCGACGGTATCGCCGTCGATAGCCTTCGGGCGCTGCTCGCCGCCGATGTGGATCTTACGGGGCTTCTTGTGCTCCGGGATCTCACGGACGAGGCCGATGTTGAGAAGGCCGTTTTCGAACGTCGCCTCGGTCACCTTGATGACGTCGGCCAGCTGGAAGCGGCGCTCGAAGGCGCGCTTGGCGATCCCGCGGTGCAGGAACTCACGCTCTTCGGTCTCTTCGCCAGTCCGGCCCGTCACGATAAGGACATTGTCCTGAACGGTCAGGTCGAGTTCGTCGTCGGCGAAACCGGCAACGGCCATCTGGATGCGATAGTCGTTATCGCCGGTCTTCTCGATGTTGTAAGGGGGGTAGGCACCGCTCTCGTCACGGCCGGCGAAATCCGCCAGGCGGCTGAGATTCTCGAAGCCGATCGAGGACCGGAGGAGCGGGGTCAAATCGAAACTACGCATGTTGTCATCCTTTCGAAAAAGCAATGGTTTGGCGGGACCGCCACCGGCGCATCCCCTGCTGTGAAACCCGGCACCCTCATTCCGCATCCCGAACCCGGCGATGCGGACATTTCTAGGTGCCCTGGCCTCGACTTGTAGGTGGTTATTAACCACTGTCGGTTCAAGAGCGTTTCGGGGGCGAATTTCGACGTTCTGACGACGGGGCGCGGTGACCAAACGGGGATGTTCGGAATGACGGAAATCGACGGCGGCCTGACCCCCCGGCTGGTGGACGGCCTCTACACGGAGGCGATGATCCTCGCTGACGAAGCGCGCAGCTATTTCGACGAGGAGGGCAAGGCCGAGCGCGAGAATCTCGCCGCGGTCGAGCGTGTCCATTACAGTTGCGAAAGCCTGCGCGTCACAACCAGACTGATGCACGTTGTCAGCTGGCTAATGACGCGAAAGGCCGTGACGGCGGGCGAGTTGACGGCGGAAGAAGGCACGCACCCCGACCGCCGCCTCGGCGTCGCGGGAGAGGCCGGTATCGACGCCGACAGCTTCGCCGCCCTGCCGCCCCGCGCCCGCAACATCGTCGAAAGAAGCCGCGACCTCTACGACCGCGTCCGCCGCTTGGACGAACAACTGGTCATTGAGGAAGTCCCCCTCAGCCCGGCGCGCCAGTTGCAGGGCCGCTTGGAACAGTCGCTCTAAGGGCGCTAGACATCCTCCGAAGCATCCGAAGCATCGGGGGAGGGCAGCGCACATGATCTACATCATCGAGAATATCTGGGCGATCCTGGCGGCCGCCGTCGCGTCATTCATCTTCGGCGCGATCTGGTACGGCGCGCTCGGCAAGCCATGGATGGCCGCCGCTGGCCTCACGGAAGACCGGATCAAGGGAGCGGACGGCAAGACGAGCCCGCTACCCTTCGTCATCGCCTTCCTGATGGAGTTCTGGATGGCCGCGATACTGGCGGGCGCGCTGATCCTCGCGCCGGTGACGGCAGGTGTCTGGACCGTCGCCTTCGGAACGGCCTTGATCCTTTGGATCGGCTTCGTCCTCCCGACCCTGATCGTCAATCACCGCTACCAGATGCGGCCCTGGTCGTTGACTGTGATCGACGGCGGCCACTGGCTCGGCGTCCTGATGGTGATGGCCGCCACATTGCGGCTCGTTGGCGTTTCTTGAGGGTTCCTCAGCCCGGATAATCCTCATGGCCGCGGTTGGGCCAACGAAAATTCGTGTAGGTCATCGTCACGCTGAATTCGGCGGCGCGCACTTGATGCCACCATCCGATCGGCACGAAGAGGGCGTCGCCCGGCCCTAGCTCCAGCGTAAACCGGTGCGCATCGATCGCGCCCGGCTGGCGGGCGAGCGCCGCCTCGTCCTCGATATCGCCGACCGTCGAAAAGACGGCGTCTTCGTGCCCCAACTTCGCCGTTTCAGCAGGCGGGATGAGGACGATCGTCTTCCGCCCGACAAGTTGAACGATGAGATTGTTCGTCAGGTCGAAATGGAGGGGCGTGAACGTTCCCCCGGGCCCAATCCACATCATGCCGGGCGCATCGGTCAGAACCGCGTCGATGGTGCCAAGGTCGGTGTCCAGGACGGCAAGCACCTTTCGGTTCGCCGCGCTATTATAGGCCGTCATGTAAAGGTCGTTACCGCCCACGCCGATCGCATCGATAAACGCGTCGAACGGCATCGTCTGGCGATGGTCGTCCTTTCGCGTCTCAAAATCCGGATCACTCTCACGACCGCCTTGAACCTCGACGGGCGCACTCCCGACGCGCTCAGCCAGACCTTCCGGCGTCCAGTTCGTCGCGGTCCAGTCGGCCGCAATCTTCTGCATCAGCACTGGCCGCCCAGGCGCGTAGAAGTGCGTCAGAAATTGCTCGCCGGTCAGCGAAGCCTGCACGGGCACATTGCCTGCAAATGCC
The DNA here is from genome assembly GCA_049683075.1 of Pacificimonas sp. Classification (GTDB taxonomy): domain Bacteria; phylum Pseudomonadota; class Alphaproteobacteria; order Sphingomonadales; family Sphingomonadaceae; genus Pacificimonas. Next base: position 368 of record JBAUIQ010000080.1, on the reverse strand, counting down.
GACAACCGCCGCTGGCGCTCCATGGTCGCGAGCAGCCAGTCGCGCCGTTTCAGGGCGAGCTCGGCACTCGGCATCGACGTCAGCGCAGCCGCTGTACGCGGACCGACCGCTTCTTGTCCGCCTTGCGAAGCTGGTAACCCGACAGGGGCGCGCGCTCGATCACGACCTGGTCGCCTTCGCGCAGGGTCATGCGCCGCTCGTCCTTCTGCTCCCAGATTTGCCCGTTGGCGAAGAATATCCGCGTGCGGCCATAACGCGGCGTCTCGGTGTCCGCGACGGTCAGCGTGATATCGTCCAAACTGGCAGCGGCCCGGCCAAGGCCCGCCACGACATTTTCGGCACCGAAGGCGGCGGACGCCTCCTCCGCT